>JAMOMT010000145.1 GCA_027066965.1 Archaeoglobaceae archaeon | reverse complement strand
TAAACTGTAATCGCGACGGGAATTGTCTTTATCAGGTTTTGCTGAGGAGGTATACTTATAACCTCAATCTTTCCCTTCGCCTGAGCCCAAGTAACTAAATCGGCCCATATAATCGCACAGTCGACCTGCCCAGTTGCGACGTAAACGAGAAGCTGATTTACAGTCGGTGCTTCAACTACCACGTTCTTCTTAACTTTCTCCCACAGTCCGTCTTTTTTCAGCATCTTTACAGCCACTCTGCCGATAGCGCAGGCTTTTGGATCTCCTATCGCTACCCTGACCCCTGGCTTAGCGAGGTCCGAGAGGGAGTGAATTCCAGCGGGGTTTCCCTTAGGAACGGCTATTACCGGTACATGTTTGGTAACGTTAACAACGCTTCCGTTGACTATATACCCTTCCTCCACCGCCCTCTCCACGTAGTAGTAGGATCCAGGTATGAAAACGTCACACCCCTTCGTTGAGAGGATTGCGTAAAGTTCTCCGCTTCCTCCGTAGTGAATAGTTACCTTGCATCCCGTCTCTTTTTCGAAACTGCTCACGAGTTCGTTCATGGGTTTCATCAATCCCGCACCGCAGCACACCACGAGCTGAGCTGACGCCTTCTGTTCAGTTTGAGTCGTATGCACATTGTTTGCTGGATAGGCACACCCGGCCAGCAGCGCTACGAGAGCGAGTGCGATTACAATCCTTGCCTTTCCCATGCGATATGCTCAAAAATACATAACGATAAATAATTTTGTTCGATTTAGGTTGACCAAACTGTGATAGTTTGAGACGGTGTCAGAAACTATCAAGAAAACGTTATAATCCGAGACGTTAAAAACGTAATTGTAAACGGTGTGTATAGATATTTAAATTACGGATTTAAAAACGTAGTTAAAGTAGATTAGAGAGCCGGTGTCTAAGTTTGTTAGGATGTGGGATCGTGAGTTTCGTTTTCAGAAGACCGGCCTGCGTTGAGGGTAAGAGCTGCTGTTGCTTCAAATGTGTCAGTGGCTTGTGCCCATTCGGTTACGATCCCTTCGAGGACTGCTTTCCTTACATGACTGCAGAGCAAAAGCTCATGTTCGCAGAGCTCGTTAAACTTCGTTCGGAGTTGATTAGAACTAAAAGAGTTTTAAAAGATTAAATTTTTTATTTTTTAATAATTTTTTTATAGCTGGATTGCAACTACTCTGAGGAAAACGAGATCACTTCTTCCTCTTCCTCTTCTTCTCTTCCTCCTCACTTATCTCCTCCTTTTCCACGCTCTTTTCCTCGATCTCTTCCTCTGGCTCCTTCAGCTCACCGACTACAGCAGAGGCGAGCCTGTAGTATCCGAGGGCATTTGCAGATATCGGGTCGTCCGGAACTTTTATCTCAGCTATCTCCCTGAATGCGTTTTCGAATTCTTCCTTGACTCCCGGAAGCATTGCTCCCCCACCAGTCAGAACCATGTTGTCCACAATGGCGGTCGAGAGTCCTTCAAGCATCAGCTTCACCCTACTCGCTATTCTTTCCACCCAGCTCCTCATAAGCTTCCTGTATTCTTCCGCTATGTCTCCGTGCCCTATCGTTATCCTCTTTCCACTCCTTATCCTTCCAACTTCGTAGCTCTCGTCAACTATCAACTTCGTCAGTTCTTCCGGAGTGAGGGTTATTCCAACCTTGTTCCTTATCAGAACCTCGATGTTGTCAAACAGCCAGTCAACTCCGACGAGCATCGTGTCTCCCTTCAGGTATTCCATCCTGCTGAGGACGAGCATGTCCGTCGTTCCAAAACCTATGTCCACGCAAACACCAGTATCGAGACCCATGTAAGCTAATGTTCCCACAGGCTCGGGAAATATTAGAACATCAACCCCCAGCTTTGCCTTCATGTCAGCTGCTAACTCCTCCCTCTCCTTCTTGGAGGACTTTACGGGTAGTCCGGTCGCTATGACCTTCGGCCTGACTTTCAGAACGTCCAAGGCGTGCCTGGCAAGTTCTATGTAGGACTCGTGAATAAGCCTACCCTCGTGGAGTGGCCTGAGAGCCTCGACGTTTTCGAGGCTCTGCACAATTGAGAGTGCCTCTTCCCCAACGTAAACATCCTTGCTCTGGCCGGTGAGGCTCCAGTCCTTTTCCTCTCCGTAAACGACTATGCTCGGAAAGATCGTGACGTTTTTCCCGTCCTTTGTCGCTTTCGTATAGTTCGTACCTATGTCCAGCCCAACGTGAGTCATGAGCCTAGGCCGAACGGGAAATATAAAAGGTTTTCAGGTTTTTCTAAGCCGTTCCGGTAAAGTGCCGTGAGCGCCACTAAAGCACTAAGCTAGGTAGTCAATATCAAGCAGTAAAGAATTTAACTTATCAGACGAAAAGCCGGACATGAACATTCCAAGGACATTCTCAATTCTCAGCGTGGGCAACGAAATTCTCGCAGGGGATATAGACAACACGAACGCTACGTACATTGCAAAGAGACTGACAGTCTCAGGACATGACATCGTGAGGATAGTCGTCGTTCCCGATAGAGTTGAGGACATAGCAGAGGAGCTGAATAGACTTAGAAAGATGTCGGACTTCGTAATCGTTACTGGAGGGCTTGGAGTTACTCACGATGACGTTACGGCAGAGGGAGTTGCCAGAGCTCTCGGCAGAGAACTCGTTTTGAACGAAGAGGCTGTGAAAACTATGGAGGGTAGGGTAGAAAGCAGAGAGGCAATAGAAAAGATGGCTACTCTGCCAGAAGGTGCGAGGGTAATCAGAAACGACGTTGGAGCTGCTCCGGGATTCATAGTCGAAAACGTCCTCGTGATGCCTGGAGTTCCGGCGGAAATGAAGGACATATTCTCGAAAGTAGAGAAGGAATTTGGCTGTCTGCCTTACTACGAGGAGAAGGTAAGGGTGGTTGGGCATGAGGATAGAATAGCTGATCTTCTCAGGAGACTAGCAGAAAAGTACGAAATCAGCATAGGCAGTTATCCGAAGAAGGACTTCATAAACGTGAAGTTCAGCGGGCACAGCAGAGAGGAAGTTGAGAAAGCTAAGAACGAATTTCTGAGAGCTCTGGAGAAGAGGGGGATACCGTACAGGGAGATGACGTGATGAGACCTTTAGTCTTCGTCAACGTAGCCGCAAGCGTGGACGGAAGAATAACCGACTGGAGCAGAAAGCAAATAAGGATATCCTGCGAGGAGGATATGAAGAGAGTCGACTCACTGAGAGCTGAGAGTGACGCAGTTCTCGTTGGAATAGGCACTGTTCTCTCAGATAATCCCTCCCTAACTATAAAGTCGTCTGAACTTAGAGAGATAAGAACAAAAGCTGGGAAGAGTCCAAATCCCCTCCGGATAGTTCTTGACAGTAAGGCGAGGACGCCTTTGAACGCAAAGGTACTCTCGAAGGACGCAAAAACGCTGATTGTCGTTTCCGAGGCGGCTGAGGAGGAGAGAGTCGAAGAACTCAGGAGAAGGGTCGAAGTAGCAGTTCTTGGGAAGGAAAAGGTCGACCTGAACCTTTTGATGAAATACCTTTGGAAAAGGGGAATTGAGAGGCTAATGGTAGAAGGAGGAGGGAAAGTAATTTCTAGCTTTTTAAGGGAGGGTCTCGTCGATTATCTGTACGTTTACATAGGAGGGGTCGTTTTCGGGGAAGGAGTCAGCCTAGCAGAGGGGAGGATTTTTCCCCATGCCAAGCTCGAACTGCTCGATGTTAGAAAGCTTGGAAAAGGCGTTCTCTCCGAGTGGAAAGTGTTGAAAGTAGAAGAAGCCTGCAACGAACAACAAAGCTAACTTCATTAACTGTTTTAACACGACGGTAAAATCAAAAATAGAAAAAGTTAAAAATGAATTGATATCACAGAATTGTCTGAAAACCAGCAGGCAGTTATCTATGTGATAGCATTTAGCATGGCAAGCGTAGAGATTCACATGTCATGCGCTATCACGTAGATAACTGTTCTGCGGTGAAGGGAGGTGTTGCATGAGTCTTGTGGCGAAAATACTGGTGGTTGTGCTGCTCCTAGCGTTTCTGTTCGTGGTTGCTGTCGTCAAGTCTCCGGAGAAACCAGAACAGCAGAACAGAATACCTAACGTCGAGAAAAGATATGAAATCATGGAAACTGAAAACATAACTGCGGCAATTGCTCCTCTTCCAGAAGGTAGTTCTCTGCTCTACTTACTGGTAACTATCCCGCTGTTTCTGCTGGCAAAACCACCGTGAACGACGTTTCTAAAATCTCGTAACCAGTTACCACCCAATAAAAAATTTAAAGACGACATTTAAACGTCAGGCAAAGAAAAAGGAAAGATTAATAATATCCCTGCAATAATTTCAACCATGAGCCCCGTGTACGTGATAGGACACAAAAACCCAGATACGGACTCCATAGCATCCGCGATAGTGACAGCGTACCTCCTCAACAAGTGGAGAGAGATGGGCTGTGGACTCGTAAAGATCGACGATGAGGTAGTCCCAGCAAAACAGGGTGAGCCAAACCCCGAAACGACTTTTGCTCTCGAAACCTTTGGCGTTAGCGTTCCCGAAACGGTAACAGATGCTGCTGATAAGAAGGTCGTTCTCGTCGACCACAGCGACCTGACTCAGGCACCAGACAACCTTGACAAGGCCGAGCTGCTTGGAATAATAGACCACCACAAAATCGGAGACGTAACGACTCCGAACCCGATACTCTTCGTGAACTTCCCGGTTGGTTGCACTGGTACCGTTCTGAAGCTCCTCTTCGACTGGACCGGAGTAGAGATACCGAAAGACATGGCCGGACTCATGCTCTCTGCAATACTTAGCGACACTGTGATATTCAAGTCCGCAACAACGACAGAACTCGACAAGAAGGTTGCCGAGGAGCTTGCAAAGATTGCTGGGATAGAGGACATAACGAAGTTCGGAATTGACCTCAAGGCAAAGCTCTCCGCAGTAGACAACCTCTCAGCAAGGGAGATCATAACGAGAGACTACAAGGACTTTAACATGTCTGGAAAGAAAGTAGGGGTCGGACAGATCGAGCTCGTGGACCTCAACCTGATAAAGGACAGGATCGACGAGATATACGAGGAAATGAAGAAGATGAAGGAAGAGGGCAGCTATCACAGCATATTCCTCATGCTGACCGACATAATGAAAGAAGGGACCGAGCTCCTCGTTGTAACCGACGATCCAAGTATCGTAGAAAAGGCGTTCGGCGTGAAGCTTGAGGGTAAGAGCGTTTGGCTCGACGGCGTGATGAGCAGGAAGAAGCAGGTCGTTCCACCACTTGAGAAAGCTTTCGCTTCTTGTTGATTTTTAAAACTTTATTTTTCACTTGTTTATATAAACTTTTTTGTATTTACGGCAAAACCTCAAATGTTAATAGTAGAAGTGCTTTACGCCCGGTATGAAAATTCTTGGCGTTTTAGGTTACCTGCTGATAGTGGTAGGTACCTTTTTGATGAGTGTTTCGCCGTTTTTCGGAATTCTAAGCGTTATCGGGTTCGTGATGGTTGCCCTAGCATGGCTCTGGCTCGGGCAGAAAAGCGGGGAAAGTGTTATGCTTGGAAATGGTATTTTTATGCTACTGATTCTTGTTCTCTCGTTCCTAATTCCCCTGCTGGTAGTAATTTTGGGCAACTTCAGACTACTCGGCTACGGAGTGGAGTTTCTGCTTACCCTCACTTTCATCTCACTCGTTTTCGACCTGGGCTCTCACGCAAGGGCGTACATCAGGTTCAAGATAAGGAGTTTCGCAATTGCTTTTATACTAAGACTCTTCGGAGTAGTGTTTTCTGCTTACGTCGTTTACGAGATGAGAGATATTACTGAGGTAAGCGACATTTACCAGCTAATGAATTTCGTGAAGGCTCATTCCCCTCAACTCGCAGTTTTTTCGCTGGTGATCGTTCTTGCCAATGTACTTTCAGCCACTGGCTTTTACGAACTGAAGGATGAAAAACGAGCAGAGGAGAAGAAAATTATAGAACCGAAAAGTAAAGATAAAAATAAAACACATCAGAATTGAGAAAAAGGCGGCAGACGGAAAAACAAAATACAGAGACGGCATCTGTCGTTGCGTGCAGAAGCTTAAAAGCAAGATAATCAGAGACTACACCGAAAAAAACGAAAAAGTTTTCGTGATCAGAAATTTTATCGAAGTTAGGATACCCCTTGACCATTTCAGAAAGCTCGAGAAAAGGTATCCCCTTGAGTACATAGTTTCGATGGGTGAGCCAAGAAGAGTAGTCAGCCACATCACAAAGAGGAACCTTGAGGTAATAACGAGAGAGAGCGGAATTCCTCTACTTGGGAACCCTGCTTTCGGAATAATAGACAGAGGAACGAATTTGTTACAGGTTAGAGGGGTCACGGGTTGCAACTTCTGCTGTGCTTTCTGCAGCGTTGATGAGGGAAAATGTAGCAAGAGCAGGGTTACCGACTATGTCGTCGAGCCAGAATACCTCGTAGAGTGGGTTGAGGAGCTCGCAAGGTTCAAGGGAAGAGGAGTGGAGATCCATCTTGACGGGCAGGGAGAACCAACGCTCTACCCCTACCTGGAGGAGTTGCTTGAGAGGATAAGTAGGATAAGGGAAGTAGAGGTAATTTCAATTCAAACGAACGGTTCCCTACTGAACGAAGAGAGGATAGAGATGATGGAGAGGTACGTCGATAGGATAAATCTATCCTTGAGCTCTATGGACAGGAAGGTGGCGAGCTTTCTTGCTGGAGTTCAATATCCGATGAACAAAATTCTGGATGCTGCGAGGATGGTTGCTGAAAGTAAAATGGACCTGTTAATAGCTCCTGTATGGGTCCCAGGTTACAACGACGAGGATATTGAGAAAATAATAAAGTTCGCTCTCGAAATAGGAGCTGGGAAGAAGTGGCCTCCTCTTGGCATTCAGAAGTACATACCATATAAGCACGGAAGAAAGGTGAAGACAAAGCCCATGAGCTTCTCGCAGTTCTACTCAAGGTTGAGGGAGTGGGAGAAAGAGTATGGAGTGAAGCTCGTTTTGAGCCCAGAGGACTTCGGAATTGAGAAGAGGGAGAGGTACCCTTCGCCAATAAAGAAGGGAGAGAAGTTCAGAGCGAGGATAGTAATGCCCGGAAGACTAAGAAACGAGAAGATCGTTGTTGTCAAAAACAGAACTGTTACCGTGAGAACGAACAGGAAGGTTGGAGAGTACGTAAACTTCGTGATAACGAGAACTCACGACGGGATATACCTCGGAGAGGAAGTTTAATAGTTGGAGGTGTAGCCTTCTGAAAGTAGAGGAAACAAAGATGACTGGAGGAGCAAACACCAAAACAACTGAGAAATGCAACCCTATTGACAGATTAACCGATGCTGATGTTTATAAGGCTAATATTGACAGGGAAGTGCCCAAATTAAGTGAGGAAAAAGGGACACAGTCAAAAAGTGCAAAGCTCAAGCACATAGAATTCAAAAAGAAGTACAAAAGAAAGCTGCTAAGTGGAAAGAAAAACTGCACGATCAGAAAGAGGTGTTACGTCAGCGAGGGAGACGAAGTTTTCGTCCATTGCGGTGGAAAGATAATAGGAAAGGCAAAGATAACCAGAGTGGAAGAAAGAAAGCTGGAGGAATTAGATGATGAGATAGCGAGAGAGGAGGGTTTTCGCAGTAGAGAAGAGTTGATAAACGAAGTAAGAAAAATTTACGGCGATTGTGAAAAAGTTTATGTAATAAGGTTTGAATTCAAGCCCTTAGACAGGCCAATAAACCCGGAAGAACTGTACTACAAACAGAGAGACTTGAAAGAGATAGCGGAAAGAGCGCTAAAGGAGCTCGAGCTCAGCGAGGAGGAAAAGAGAATTTTAGAGTTGTTTCTCGAGTGTGGAAGTGTTAAAAAAGCGGCTATGAAGCTCGGTGGGATATGGGAGAGGAAGAGAGTGAGG
>JAMOMT010000144.1 GCA_027066965.1 Archaeoglobaceae archaeon | reverse complement strand
CTCTTCTCGTCCTTAGTTGCGAGAGTCAGAGTTGCGGATTCAGGTATCTTCTGCGTTGGGTTGTAGGGGTTCGGAACCATGTTGTAATCTAAGCCAACGACTTCTCCCTCGAGAACTTCTCTCCTCTCCTTTATCCTCACTCCAATCGCCTTCCTGATCGTCTGAATCAAAGCTTCGGTCTTCTTCATCTCGGTGCTGTAGAACTCACTCGCCGAAACGTGGACGAACGGTATGTCCTTACCCAGCTCTTTGCTTATCGCAACGGCTATTGCAGTTTTACCAGTCCCCGGAGGCCCAGCGATCAGTATTCCCCTGCCGGCCATCTTTCCAGCTTTTATCAGCTTGACTATGACTCCCGCTGCCTCCCTCGCTTTTACCTGCCCAACTAACCCATCTGCAACCGGCTTGGCCTTCAGGTTCTCATCGAGCCCAAGCCCCCTTATGTGCGAGTGGGCTCCTATCCTCTCGAACCTCGCTATCTCTCTGATCTCACTCGCCATACCTAACACCTCCAACTTCAGTGGGTTTGTGGTTCAATATAAAAGTTTCTTAAAAAATGGCGGGAGCAAAAACACTAAAAGAGGTGTCGAAGTTGCCGAAAACGATGCACGAAAGGCTTGAAAGAGCTTTAAAGCTTGCTCTGGAGGAGGTAGAGAGGAGAAACGCGAGAATAGTTGGAATTCAGCTGCCAGACGGGCTGAAGCATTACGTTCCTGAGATCGTGGACGAGTTCGAAGGTAGGGGGATTGAAACCTTAGTTTCCGGAAAGGCGACGTACGGTGCGTGCGACGTTGATACTGAGCTGATTAGGGAAGTTGACGTCCTCCTGCACTTCGCGCACGAGCCAATAGGTATCGAGTTTGATAGAGTTGTCTTCATCCCTTACACGTACGATTACGACATCCAAGCAGTCGTATCCCTGGCGGAAAGGATTGAGGAGAAAATGATCTCCCTCGTTGCAACCTCTCAGTACGTTCACAGGCTCGAAGACGTGAAAGAGGAGCTGGAGAAGCTCGGTTATTCAGTCTCCCTAAAAAGGGGGTCAAATAGAGTCCCAAAAGCCGGGCTCGTGCTCGGATGCAATTTTACCGCTGTTAACAGGGGAGCTGAGGCTATAGTTTTCATTGGTGACGGCCTATTTCACCCCCGGGGGGCAGCGATATACTCCGGAAAGAAGGTTTACGCGATCTCTCCGCTCGAGAGAAAACTAAGGATCGTTAAGGAGAAAGAAGTTCAGGAGTTTCTTAGGAGGAGGTACGCTCTCGTGGCGAAAGCTATGGACTGTGAAGTCTTTTGCATCCTTGCAACATCAAAGCCTGGGCAGAATAGAGTCAAGCTCGCCTTAGAGCTGAAAAACGACCTCAGGTCAAAGGGAAAGAAGTGCTACATTGCCTACTTTGACGAAATCAGATCAGAAAACTTCCCGTGCGATTGCTTCGTTAACACTGCCTGTCCAAGGATAGCTTACGACGACTGGAAGAAGTTTAGAAAACCCGTTCTAACTCCTCAAGAGATGGAAATCGTAATAGGAAAGAGGAACTGGGAGAACTACGAGATGGACGAGATCCTCTGAACGCAATCTTTTAATTTCTAAGGGGTTATGGAAAGACTTAAATCCGAGGAAACGAACTCTCAGCAGGTGAGTAAATAATGAGATTTTTCATGGTGGGATTCGGCCAGGCAGGAGGCAAGATATTAGACTTATTCCTTGAAAGAGAGAAAAAGGTGGGGAGCAGAATAGAAGTCAAGACACTCGCGATCAATTCCGCCAGAACGGATTTACTCGGCCTCAAGCACGTGCCGAAGGAGAACAGAATTCTGATAGGCCAGACAATAGTTAAGGGTCACGGAGTTGGAACTGACAACAAGCTTGGGGCAAAGATAGCTCAGGAAGACATAGAAACAATACTGAGCGAGATAGATAACAGAGGAACTCACGAGATCGACGCTTTTCTGATTATTGCAGGCTTGGGTGGAGGAACTGGAAGTGGAGGAGCTCCTGTGTTAGCAAAGTACCTTTCGGAGATGTACTCAGAGCCAGTTTACGCAATAGGAATTCTACCGGCTCCCGAGGAGGGCAAGCTGTATTCTTTGAACGCCGCAAGGAGTATGATCTCCCTGCTCAAGTACGTTGACAACCTAATACTCATAGACAATGGAGCCTGGAAGTTCGAAGGTTTGAGTCTGAAGGAGAGCTTTAACAGGATAAATAGGGAGATAGTCGTGAGGCTCGCTTTACTTGCGAGAGCTGGAGAGCCCGTTGAAGAGGGAATGGTAGGAGAGATGGTCGTCGACAGCTCCGAGGTCATAAACACGCTGAGGGGTGGGGGAATCTCATCAATTGGATACGCAACCTCCCTAGCTGAGCCAGAGTCGAAGAAAAAGAAGAAACTGCTCCCGTTCGGAAAGAAGAAGGAGCCGCTGATGGAGGACGATAAGGCGATAAAGATAGCAACTCTCGTAAGGAGGGCAACTCTTGGAAGGCTCTCAGTCCCATGTAACCCGAAGAGTGCTGAAAGAGCTCTCGTGCTCGTTGCCGGTCCTCCAGAACAGCTCGATAGAAAAGGACTAGAGAAAGCGAAGCTGTGGCTCGAAGAGCTGATAGCCGGAGTCGAAGTGAGGGCAGGAGACTACCCGACGAGAAAGACCGAGCACGTAGCAGCCCTCGTCGTGCTTGCAAACGTGACTGAAGTTCCGAGGGTGAGGGAGCTGCAGAGGATGGCTGCAGAGGCCAAAGAAGAAGCTGAGGATGCTGAGAGAATGAGGATAGAGAAAACCTTGACACTTTTCGACGAAGATATCGAACCTCTTATATAATCCTTTTTCGATCAAGCTGCGAGGTGAAAGAATGAAAAAAGCGGTGGCGGCGATAGCTTTTGCTTTGTTGCTGCTCTTGTTGTTTTCACTACCGGCGATGGCTTACGACGTAACCAAAGACGACTTCAAACAACCCCCGAGTGTTACTGTTACGATAGACGGGCAGAGTATGCATCCAAACCTTCAGAACGGCGTTCTTTTCGTTAACCACGTGTGCTATGGGGGGGAGAAGGTTAGCATAGTTTATGTAATCGAGCCAAGTTCGACGACTGAAGGGACGACGATAGCAGGCAGGAGCTACACCATATCTACCCAGTTAAGTGATAACACGATAAACGCGTACGCTTTCAGGTACAGCAGTGAAAACACGCTAATGTCCGCGTATCCGATCGTAAGTGGAAGTGATAGTGTAACACTCAACCTACCGGGAGTCGACCAGTGGGAGTATGGATATGGAGAAATAAACATAACTGTCAGCGGTAAGATCCCATCTCCAAACGAGAGACTTGTAAGGCTCAAAGCTTTGAGCGTTGAAGTACAAGGCGCTCCTTCCGACTGTTTACCACCTGTCGTGATACCGGTTGTCAACAAGGCAAAGTTCCAATCAGACATAAATTCTGCTAAAAGCAAGTACGACGAATTAAAGTCAGAGCTGAACAAGTACCTCGGACAGGTTGATACCTCGTCGCTGAGCAGCGATCTGAAGAAGGCAGGGGATAATCTAACGGCTGCTGAGACTCTCTTCAACAACGGAGACTACGTCAAGGCTGACGAGAAACTGAACGCTACTGAAAACTGGCTGAACAAATCAGAAAACGACCTAAAGAAGGTAAAGGCTGAATACATGTGCAAGGAGGCACAAGACAAGGCAAACGAGATAAACAACCTGATAAACGAGATATCCGCTTACGTCGATGAGATAGACAGCGGCGCGGTAAAGATGTCTATAAGCGAAAAGATACAGATAAAGGCTCAGTTCAAAGAGATTCAGAACGACTACTCGAACTTGCTCGCAGATATATCTGCAGTAAAGGCTGCGATAGATAACGGAATGTACGATGACGCAATAGCGAGAGCGAACAACACTCTAAGCTATGCAAGCAAGGTTTACGACAGTGCGAATTCGCTGCTCAACACTCTTCAGAGTAAGATAGCAACTCCTTCTAACACACCAACTGCTACGCCGACATCTCAGGGGATTAACATGCCCTCGTTCAGCCTAAACCCAACGACCCTAGCGATAATAGGTGGAATCGTTGTAGCGGCCATAGTAATAGCCGTTCTTCTGTACATGAGGGGTGGAGGTAGGTTCGACGAGCTGAGGTAGCCTATTTATTATTTTTTGCCTTTAGGATTTATTTGGTGGTGCTTGAGTTCATTTCCAGCTCGGTCAATTTTACCGCTATCCGCAGCATACACAAACATACACCCCACAACACCAAAACCGAACAAACGCAAAAACAAAAAATACCAAGCTTTTACTACACTCATGCTTGCAAAGCGCATAATTCCTTGCCTAGATGTCACGCTCGACGAGAAAGGTGCCACTGTCGTGAAGGGTGTTCACTTCGTAAATCTGAGGGAAGCTGGAGACCCCGTCGAGTTAGCCAAGAGGTACAATGAGGAGGGAGCTGACGAGCTTGTTTTCCTCGATATAACAGCCTCAGCCTACGGCAGAGAGACAATGGTTGATGTCGTGGAGAGAACTGCGGAGCAAGTTTTCATACCCTTAACTGTGGGTGGAGGCATAAAGAGCCTAGAGGACATAAACAGGATGCTTTCAGCTGGAGCAGATAAGGTAGCAATAAACACCGCTGCCGTGAAAAATCCTAAGCTCGTTAAGGATGGGGCGGAAATCTTTGGCAGTCAGTGCATAGTGATAGCCATAGACTGCAGGAGGAACTATGACCTATCGTCAAAGAGTGCTGAACATATAATAGAAGCCGACGGAAAGAAGTGCTGGTACGAGGTCGTAATATACGGGGGAAGGATGCCCGTTGGAATAGATGCCGTTTCCTGGGCTAAAAGGGTTGAGGAGCTTGGAGCTGGAGAGATTCTACTCACTTCGATGGAGAGAGATGGAACTAAGGAGGGGTTCGATATTCCTATAACGAGGAAGATTGCAGAAGAGGTTTCAATACCCGTCATAGCTTCGGGAGGTGCAGGAAAGAAAGAGCACTTCTACGAAGGGTTCGTTGAAGGAAAAGCAGATGCGTGCTTAGCAGCAAGCATATTTCACTACAGGGAAATAGAGATAGAGGAAATAAAGAAGTACCTAGCCGAGAGGGGAATACCGGTCAGGCTTTAAAGCAATATATCTCAAAGGTGGAGTTCATGAAAATCTCCGAGTTCCAGAAACTCATAGACGAGCTGTACGGGAAGAGGGACAAGAAAAGGGGGCTGGATAGAACAGCTTTATGGTTGATGGAGGAAGTTGGAGAGCTGGCCGAGGCTGTTAGAAAGAGAGATAAAGAGCTTGCAGAGGAAGAGGTAGCTGACGTTATAGCTTGGACTGTAAGCGTTGCAAACCTGATGGGGATAGATGTTGAAAAAGCTGTTAAGAAGAAGTACCCCGGTAAGTGTCCGAGGTGCAACTCGATACCCTGCATGTGTCCTAAAGAGCCAGATTCCAACCTTGATTTCGATCATGATCCCGATTAGAATATCCGAATCTAAATTTGATCAAAAAGCATGAAAATGAATCGAAGGAGGTGAAAGAGCTGTCAAGCGAGAACGATGACAAAAAATTCCTCATCGTGAGTCCTCAAGACATAAAGTCAGGAGTGGTTACAGACAAGTACTTTATCTGGACAGAGAAGATCCTTAGAAGTAAAGGCCTAAACCCCAGAGTCGTTGCCGAGATTACAGCGAGAGAGTGGGGGATCTTCTCGGGCTTGAATGACGTACTGAGTCTGCTTGAGGGCAAGAACGTTGACGTTTACGCGATGCCAGAAGGCTCCATCTTTTACCCGAACGAGCCGGTAATGGTGATAGAAGGTAATTACCTTGAGTTCGCGAGACTTGAGACTTCTCTCCTAGGTTTCATCTGTCACTCCAGCGGTGTCTCAAGAGCGGCCTTCAAGGCAAAGTTCGCAGCCAAAGATAAGAAAGTTTTATCCTTTGGCACGAGGAGGCAGCATCCAGCTTTAGCTGCAATGATAGAAAGAGCAGCGTACATAGGTGGAGTTGATGGAGTCAGCAACTATTCAGCGGAAAAGTACCTAGGGTTGAAGAGCGTTGGAACAATGCCTCACGCCCTGATAATCTGTTTTGGAGATCAAGTAGAGGCCTGGAGAGCTTTTGATGAGGTAGTTGAGAGGGGTGTGCCGAGAATAATGCTCGTCGACACTTACTGCGACGAAAAGAGCGAGGCGATAATGGCCGTTGAGAGAGTTGAGAGAGTAGATGGAGTTAGACTCGATACACCCTCATCAAGGAGAGGAGATATAAGAGCAATAATCGAGGAGATTCGGTGGGAACTCTTTCTGAGGGGTAAGGACGTCAACATAGTGTTGAGTGGCGGTATCAGCTTCGAGGACATTGCAAAGCTAAGAGATGTCGTTGACGCTTTTGGCGTTGGAACATCAATTGCCTGCGCAAAGCCAGTTGACTTTGCACTCGACCTCGTAGAGAAGGAAGGCAAAGCAGTCGCGAAGAGGGGCAAGTTCGGGGGGAGGAAGGTGATACTCAGAGACGGCGTCATAGACGTAGTAGTGCCCTACGAGCGTGCAAAAGATGAGAGCGAGAGCGTGCTTGTCAAAGTCATAGAAGGTGGGGAAATAACAAAGGATGGAGAAATAGCCTCCAGCATGGAAGGAGGTAGAAGTAGGGCCCTTAGGACGATGGAGCTCGTAAGAGACTTCTTTGTAGGAGACGGTAGATGTGCCTTTAAGGAAACGTTAAAGGGAGCTTTAATTAGAACACCTGACGACACGGATTTGAAGAGTCTTCTTTAGATTTGGCAGATTTAGACTTTTCAACACTCCTAAATATCGTGTAAGCAAAAACGGCAGCGCCAAACCCGTTGTCGATGTTCACAACCGCAACTCCAGAAGGGCAGCTTAGCAACATAGAGAATAGAGCCGTGAGACCGTTAAAGGCTACTCCATAGCCAACTGACGTTGGAACGGCTATTACTGGCCTATCAACGAGTCCGGCAACAACGGAGGGTAAAGCCCCCTCCATCCCAGCAACAACTATCACCGCTATTGCCTTGGAGTTTCTGATATACTCAATTGGCTCTACAAGCCTGTGCAATCCCGCAACTCCGACGTCGTAGAACTTCTTCACGTTCAGGCCAAGAAATTCGGCTGTAAAGGCGGCTTCCTCTGCAACAGGAATGTCAGACGTACCGGCTGAGAGAATTACGACCTCACTCAGCTTTTTTTCCGAATTTTTGAACGATTCTTTTGTGAGAACGGCACATATCCTGCCTCTCTCGTTCTTCAGGACGACATAGTCAGAGAACTCCTTCTCTATTTCGCTTATCAGGTCGCTGTTTGCCCTTGTTACAAGAGCTTTCCCACACGATTTGAGAATTGCTTTTACAGCCTCGATTACCTCCTCTCTGCTCTTGCTCTCTGCGAAAACTGCCTCCGGCTTTCCCGCTCTCTCCATTCTGCTGGAATCTATTCTCACGAGTCTTTCCAGCTCTTTTACGTCCACGCTCCCACCTTGGTGACTAGCAATTTAAATTTAAGTTTCTGCGCGTTGGAGTTCGAGTTATCAAACCACAATTAGAGTCAAATACGAGCAATCCAAGAATTTATCTTCAAAACGTAGAAGCTATTACGGCAAGAGCTTTTCCACCTGGATAAACTCTACATCTAACAACTACTCTAACAACTTTACTCGACTCCCCCGAGCTCACTTAAGATCACCGTTCAAAAGTGTTTAAGTTTTCATTATAAAAATTTAAAAATTATGTATCTTTTAGTCTCCCATACAGGTAGTCATCGTAAGCAGCAAGATCAAAGTACCCGTGACCGCTCAGATTGAAAACAATTACCTTTTCCTCTCCCTTCTCCTTCGCCTTTATCGCCTCGTCTATCGCAACCCTTATCGCGTGGTTCGACTCTGG
>JAMOMT010000143.1 GCA_027066965.1 Archaeoglobaceae archaeon | reverse complement strand
ATCATCGCAGCGGGAAGTACGACGTCAGCGAGTTTTGCTGTTTCAGTCATGAACACGTCCTGAACGACCAGAAACTTCAGGCTGCTGAGCATCCATCTTACAACATCGCTTTGTGGTTCGCTAAGCACAGGGTTCTCTCCCAAAACGTAGAGAGCGTTTATCTTCCCCTCAGCTATAGAATGTATCATTTGGGTTGCAGTCATTCCCGCCTTGTCCGGTATTTTGAATCCCCAGTACGATTCGAAGTGACTCCTCATTACCGGGTCGAACAAACTGTAGTGCCCCGGTAGCTGCGTCGGATGCGCACCCATGTCTCCAACGCCTTGAACGTTATTTTGTCCTCTTAGAGGTGCCAAACCGCAGCCAGGTTTTCCCACGTTTCCTGTAAGCAGAGCGAGGCTCGCTATTGCCATTACCGACCTCGTTCCGCAAGGGTGCTGAGTGAGCCCCATCCCCCAAACAAAGACGGTTTTGTTTCTGACCATCTCGGCAACTTCTTCCACTTCGCTCCAGCTAACTCCGCTAAGCTTCTCGACAACTTCTGGCGTGCACCAGTCGAGGGAGGAGACGAAGGACTTAAAACCGACGCACCTCTCCTCCACGAAGCTCCTGTCGTACCAACCCCTTTCTACCAGTACCTTCGCCACTCCGCAAAGCCATATTATGTCTGTGCCCGGCTTTGGGCTTATAGCTACATCTGCGTAATCTACGAGTTTTCCAGCGTCTGCAACTATCAAGTTCGAGCCTTCTCTGTTTCTAATTCTACTCCAGAGTACTGGGTGCGAGAACTTCACGTTTTCTCCCACGCACAGTATCGTTTCAGCTAAATCTATGTCTTCCCAGCAAATCGTGGCAGCTCCGTAGCCGAACATTTTGGTTAACGCCACTTCCGAAGCCGCGTGACAGAGTCTCGCGCACGTGTCTATGTTGTTCGTGCCGACCATTCTGCACAGCTTTTGGAACAGGTAGGCTTCCTCGTTTAGAACCTTTCCCGAGCAGAAAAATCCCGTTTTCGGAGCAAACTCCTCAAGTTTTTCCGCTACGAGGGATAGCGCTTCTCTCCAGCTTACCTCAACGAACTCGTTACCCTCTTTGATCATTGGCGCCTTTAATCTCTCCTGACTTTTGAGCAGGTGATGGAAGTTTAAGCCCTTAATGCAGGCACGCCTGCCGTTAACTTCTGGATTCTCGAGAACTTTGACTTTCCCGCTTTCAAATGTCAGGTTGCACCCAACGCCGCAGAAAGGGCAGACAACTCTCACAGTTTTACTTTGCCTTCATTTTTATTTAAGTTTAATCTCGTTTGATAGTTTAACTTTAAATGAGCTCTAAATAGAGTTTATATTGGCTACCTAAAAGTTTAATTTCCGTTAGACTTGTGTCTAACCAATGACTACTTACCTGCTCGAAGGTAGAGAGGTCGACATCTGGAACGAGGAGCTGTCTTACTACCACTCCAGAAGCATAGCCGAATACATCCGGGAGAACCTGCTCAGGCTGGAGGAGAAAGGAATCGACCCGTTTTCGGAGATAGTCGGCAAGGAGAAGGAGAAGGAACTCGTCAAGAATGCGTTGCTCAGCGGTTCGAGCATTCTTTTCAGAGGCAGGAAAGGCTACGGCAAAACGACTTTCGCGAAAGCGATAGCCAAGCTATTGCCTGAAAAAATCTTGGCGATTAAAGGTTGCAAGATCAACGACGATCCCGTAAACCCAGTCTGCTTCTCATGCAGGAAAAAGCTAGAGAGTGGAGTCGTAGAACTTGAGTGGGTCAAACCGAGGTTCGTCAGGATTTGTGGAGATCCGATGATGACAACGAGGCAGCTGATTGGAGGCATAAGCCTACAGAAGATAAGAGAGGGCTACGACCTCGACAGTCCTGAGGTCTTCACCCCCGGCAGAATTCTGAAGGCGAACAGAGGTATAGCTTACGTTGACGAGCTAGGAGCAATACCGTCAGCTCTGCAAACTCTCCTCCACGAGTTGCTTGAGGAGAAGCAAGTTACGACACCTGAAGGGGATATAATCCCGATGCGAATAGATCTGATATTTCTTGCCTCTACCAACCCGGCGAACTACAGGGGCGTCTCTGACGTTAAAGAGCCCCTCCTCGACAGGATGGAGGAAATTGAGATCGGCCCTCCAAACAGCGTGGAGGAGGAAATCGAGATAGCGATGAGAAACTCGAACGAATGGTTGAGAGAGAGCGTCGTAATGCCAGAGTGGCATGCGAAAACTCTCTCAAGAGTAGTCATGCTCGCGAGGAGCGGAGAAGTAAGATTACCGGACAGAATAGAGGTCGAACCATCTTGCAGAGCAACGATAAAGGTCTTCGACCACGTAATGGCCTCTGCATTGAGAAGAAAGCATAGAGCTGTTATGATCTCGGACTACGGCGTTAATGGGGAAAAATACGACTTTAGTAACGTTCTGCTCGGCTTGAGGGGCAGGATGAGGCTCGAATTCCAAGCAGAGAAGTTCGAAGAGGTTGTTAGCGTTCTCGTTAACGATGCACTCGAAATTACGTGCTCCGAGTACTTCTCAAAAATGCAGAAAGAAATGTCAAGACTCGCAGTTGAACTTGGTAAAAGGGGAGAGATAAATGTTTACACCGACTTTACAGACTTTTACGAAATTCTCCCCGGATGTGAGTGTGAGAAGGTCTCAGCTTTGGAGTTCATGCTCGAAAGTCTTGCGAGGTGCGCCGAAGTAGCGGAGAGGGTTGGGGATGGAATTTACGCCTACTCTCCCGGGTAAGAACACGCTGAAAACCTGTAGTGGGAGGGTTGAGGAGAGGAACAACCTTCAGGCGTTCGTCGAGGAGCTGAGTTTAGCTCTCTTCGACCCCGAACTCCTTCGGGGAGGATACGACGGTGAAGAGCACGAAACCAAACTGAGAGTAAGAGACTTTCTCAGAGATAAAGTTAGGAGCAAGGGCGTGAGGAGAGCACTCTCGTACCTCGCCGAAATCCAGAGTAGAGTTGAGGCTGAGAACGCCAAAAAGACTTCTGAAAGCGGAAAAGTAAAGGCTGAGAGATCCAACTTTCAACGCTTGGAGAGCGATGAGTTTGAGAGTGTAGAGAACTACGCCAGCGCATTCTCAGCTGACACGCACTCCTGCGGTGCGATGCGGGAAGTTCAGAAGGCTTATGAGATGGCGAGAAAGGAGGCTTGGAATGACGTAAAGAAGCTGATTGCCAGCGGAAAGCTCAGGGTTGAGGACGTTAACACCCTCGAGTTTCTGGACACGTTCGATAGGGAGCTTTCTGAGGAAATGGAAAAGTTTGGGCTCGTTAGCAGGAAAGGTCAGAGGAAAATCTTTACCGGTAGGGCGGAGAAAGCGATAGCGAGGAGAGCCTTAGAAATTGCGCTCAGAGAGCTGAAGAGTAAACTCTTCGGTAGCATTAGCAGTCTGGAAGAAAGGAACTTCTTTCCGTCAAATCCACTCGAGCTAGTCGAGTACGACGACCTACTTCACTGCTTTGACATGCTGGACATTCAGGAGAGCCTTGTAAACGAACTCCTGCTTTCAGGCAGGCTCGAGCTTGGGAACCATCTCCTCGCGAGAAACTTCGAGAAGGCTAGTAAAGTTTCGTTTTTCATCCTTATAGATACGAGCGACTCAATGAGGGGTGAAAAGCTGAGGGGAGCTGTTAGAGCTGCTCTCGCAGTCAAGGCTGCTGCTGAAAAACTTAGCAGAGAGCTGAAAGTCTTTGCTTTCAACCACAGAGTCACGAGGCTTAGAGAGGGTGAGATAGTGAATGTGGTTGCTAGAGGTAGGACCAATGTCGCTCAGGCTCTGCTTGAAGTGGTAAGAACTGCTGATGGGGAAAACTCGTCCCCAGTCGTCTTCCTAATAACAGACGGAGAGCCGACGAGCCCGGACAATCCACTGGCAAAAGCGCTGATGGCTGCTGAAAAGCTCGGAAAGCTAAAAGAATCTCGTTTGATTCTGATGATGCTCAACAACGACAGCAAGTACGAGGAGTTCTGCATGGCTCTGACGAGTAGGGTTAAGAACTCCGTGTTTCTTAGACTCAGGCCAGATGATTTGTCTCTCTATGTGCTTAGAGAGTTTCTGGGTTTTAGTTTTTGATTTTCAATTGGTTTGAGTCATCACTCTACTACACTAATACCGTTTTCTTTCCTAAGCTTTATAGCGTTTTCAACAACTTCTTCAAAGCTATCATCGTGACTAATGACGAATATCTGCCTGAATCCTTCAACCCTCGATATCTGGGTTGCTAAGTTTCTTCTCCTTGTTTCGTCCATGTTCTGGGTAGGTTCATCGAAGAAGGCCATGCTTGCGGAGGACAGGACCTTGAGCAAAGCCAGCCTTACTGCTATAGCTGCGCACATCTGCTCTCCACCGCTCATCTGCGTGAACTCTATCTCCCTCCCCCTGTAAACGGCCTTTATCGAGTAGTCCTCGCACCACCTCAGGTCCCATGAGTAGTCGTCCATGAGGTCACAGAATATTCTGTTCGCTTCTACGGAAACGGCGTCGGTGTAAGCTTTCGTTATTCCCGGTACGGCTTTTTTGAATATTTCCCTTAGATCTTTCACGAACCTGTACTTCTTTTCGAGTTTTTCGAGTTCTCTCCTCTCATCTTCAAGTTCCTCTCTTAATCTTTCGAGCTCCTTGACCTCTCTCTCGAGCTCTTTCTCCCTGTTCTCGAGCTCTCTCACACACCCTCTGAGCTCGAAGAACTTGCTTCTAATTTTTTCTAGCTCTGATCTTAACTTTTCGAGTTCTTCTTCGGAGTATGAGTCCTTCAGTTTTCTTACCTTTGCCTTCAGGGTTTCGATCTTCGAAACTACTTCGGATAACCTCTTTTTGCTTTTTTCGACCTCTTTTAGAACTCTCTCTTTTTCAGAAGCGATCCTTGAAAGTGCAAAGTACTCCTCGGCAATGGGTCTGAGTTCTCTCATCTTCTCCCTTATCTCCTCGTACTTTCTTTCGACATCTTTTATTCTACTCTCGATTTCTGGAGTCCTCTTGAGTTTCTCGTTTATCTCTACCAGCTCTCTTTCAACTTCTTCAAGTTCTTCCATCATTTTTTCCTTCTGCCTTATCCTTTCTGTTACTTCAGCGAGCTTTTTACCAGATCCTCTGACTTTTTCAAGCTCTTTCCTCAGCTCTTCGAGCCTCTCAGCTTCTCTCTTCAACCCTTCGATTTTGCTGCTGATATCCTCGAGCCTCTTTCTCCTATCTTCTAGTTCTTCTTTCAGCTTTCTGAGCAAATCCAGCTCCGCTTTGAGCTTTGCTACTTCGTTTTCGAACTTCTTTTTCGCTTTTAACGCAGTATCGGCTTTTTCTAGGAACGCTCTAAGAGCTTGTAGTTTTTCAATATCCTTTTTGAGCTCCTCCTTTTTTCTCTTTCCAGCCTCGAGTATCCTGTCGCAGCTCTCTTTCAGATAAGGACATACGCCTTTCAGCATGACTTCTACGTCTCTCTTTTCGATTTTCAGCCTCGTTTCGAGTGAACTGACGCTTTTTAGAGCCTTGTCTCTCTTCTCCTCCAGTTCTTCGAGCTTTTTGAGCTTCTCCTCGAGCTCTCTCAACTTCTTTTCGTTCTCGGGGATCCTCTCTACTTCTCTCCTGACCTCCTCAACCTCTCTTTCAAGTTCTGACCTCTGTCTTTCCAACTCTCTAAGCCTCTCAGCTACGCCTGAAACTCTTTCCAGTTCCTCAGTGAGCACTTCCTCTCTTTCTGCCAACTCTTTCAGCTTCTCTCCTTCTTTTCTCAGCTCTTCCAGCCCGCAAGAGTCCCTTCTAAGCCTCTCCACTCTCTCGATAAGGCTCTCTCTTCTTGCTTTCAGGCTAGCGAGCTCCCTACTCACGTCTTCGAGTCTCTTTCTTAGCTTTTCGAGCTCTTCCTCTCTATTTTCGAGCTCTTTGAGTTTTTTCACTGCAGGTTCGAGCTCTTTCATCCGTCTCTCAGCTCTTTTTATCTCTTCGAGCTCTTTTTCACCTCCCTTCGTTCTTTCCTCGTGCAACCTTTTCTCTCCCTCGAGCTCTATAAGCTCCTGCTCGAGCTTCACTATATCCTCTCTTATGCTCTCGAGTTCTTTGTGTCTTTCTTCTAATTCTTGCAGTCTCTTTTCCTTCTCCTCAAGTTCTTCCCTGAGCTCTCTCCTTTTCCTGCTTACTTCCTCGAACTCTGTTCTCCTCCTCTCTAGCTCCTCTACCTTCGCCTCTAGGCCAGATATTCTCTCTTTTTTTTCGCCAATTCTGTCTCTTAGGAAACTTTCGTACTCCCTGCTCTTCTCGTAGGCCTTTCTGTAGCTCTCGACCCCTATTACCGGGGAAAACGTGGCATCTCTTACTCTTGGAGGTTCTAGGAAGTGAGCTATCATCATCCCCTGCCTTACTCCTATGACGTTCTCGAAAACTATCTTCGGATCACTTTCGAACCCAAAGTTCTCCCTCACCCATTCTAGGACTTCCTCTCTACCTTCTGCGACCCTGCCCAGTTCAATGTCCTCGACGTAGTGTTCGAGCGTCTTGTCCTCTGAGAACTTTCTTACGACCTTGTAAGTTCTCCCGTCGGCTCCGAGAACTGTAACTCTCACCTCACCTCTTTTCTCTCCTTTCCTAAGAAAGTCGCCTATTCTGTAGGGAAGGGAGTCAAAGAGAACAAACCCTATTGCCTCAATTACCGTTGTCTTTCCCGCACCGTTGTCTCCGAGAATAGCGTTTACTCCTTCTGTAAATCTTATAACCGTATCTCTATGACTTTTAATGTTTACGAGCCTTACTTCGAGGATCATAGGCCTTCCTCCAGTCCCAGACCTCCTCTTCCTCCGCACTCTCTTTTCCCTCGAACTCTCCTCCAGTCTCTACCTTCTCTAGCCTGTCGGATGTGGCCACACTTCTACCTGTTATACACTCTCCTTTTTCGGCTACCTCACACGTTACGGCTTTGGTCAGCTTGAGGAAGGCCTTTTCCGATTTTCTAGATAGAATCAAACCACGCGACTCCCGCATTTCGCTCGGCTCTGATTTAATCTGCTCTTCATCGTTAACGCCTCTAAGAATCTCATCCACAAACTCGTCTATCTTCCTGAGATCAAACGAGGTAGAGAAGGCGTTCTTTAGCTTTATAATTTCTTCGCATATGTTCCCGTAGCTGTAGTTCTCAAGAAGCTGAGATATCACACCTACCTCTAAGTCTTCCTTCCTCGACACAACTGGTGCGAATGTATCGTCAAATACTTCCCACCTTACCTTGACAACTATCGGCGAGAGGTGAGAGGCAAACTTCTTGATACTTTCTTCGCTTAGAAATCTTCTTACGGACCTCGGGCACCTGATGGACACGTAAACTACTGGGTTCTTTGCTCTTACATTTTTAAGTCTCTTTTTCAGCTCCTCCAACTCTCTTTCTTCTCTCAGTTCGACGCTCAACGCAACGAAGTCTCTTCCTGGTACTTTTTCGAGTCTTGCTTTGACCTCACCTTCCTCCCAGTCTACTACGAAAACACCCCTGTCAAAGCCCAGCTCCGTTACATCGCATACCTCCAAGCTTCCCGGATTGTGTATTCTGCCCTCAACAAAACTTCTGTGTATGTGCCCGAGAGCTATGTAGTCCGCTTTCAACTTGTGAAACCTCGAGGAGGGAACGCAGCCGTGCACGTTTACGTACCCCTCAATTCCTGCGTGTGCCATGAAAATCGTAAGCCCGTCGACCTTCCTGACTTCCTTGGTGTACATCTCCAGAACCCTTTCAGTCATGGAGCCGTAGTACTTCATTCCGTATACTCTCACGGGTACCCCCTTGACATCTAAGTCGATGTAGGCTCCACTCTCTCCGTTCCACTCCTCTACGACTATCCCGTCGTCGAATGAGGGTTTCAGGTTCACGAGCAAACCCTCTCTCGCTAGGTAATCGAGCCAGGAAAATGTTT
>JAMOMT010000142.1 GCA_027066965.1 Archaeoglobaceae archaeon | reverse complement strand
GTATTTGTTCATCTGAATTACTCTCCCGCCCAAGTAGGGTCTCTTTTCTACCAGGTATACGTTGTATCCAGCTTCAGCAGCCTCTATCGCAGCCGTAATCCCGGCTATTCCACCTCCAACGACGAGTATGTCCCTGCTTACCGGCACCTCCTCTCCTTTTGGCAGCTCCATCTTCTGCACTTTCGCAATGCCCATTCTGACGTAGTCCTCAGCTAGAGCCTGGGTTTCCTCGCTCTTGTCGTGACTCCAAGCCACTCCCTCCCTCAGGTTCACCCTCTCGACTATGCAGCCCTCGAACTCGAAAACATCTTGATTAATCCTTGGTGAGCAGGCTGCTATCACGACTCTATCTCCTTCCTCGATCTCCTTTTTGATCTCTTCTATTGCCTCTTTACTGCACAGGAACGGGTGTACTTTTGCATTGAACTTCTCTGCAAGTTTCTCTACGTCCACAACGTCACCTATTCCGCAGCCCGAGCAGATGTAAACGCGAACTTTCATGCTGGACCTCCAATTTATCATGCTTTTTAGTGAGCTGTTCAGCGTCAAAATTTCTGGTATTTGAATGTTTTGATAAATTCAGTTTTCACAGAATTCGACAATCACAGTATAAACCGGGCAGTGACAATGATTTACTATCACGATAATTCGATAACTTTTTAATCGATCAGAATTGCTATACTGTGACAGGCTCGTACTTAAAATCTTAATTTAAAGTAATGAATTTAACTCAAGTACCTAACCATCTTTAATCCGGTTACTCCCTCCCCGTACATGTTTCTAACGTGGCTTTCAACGCAGAACCCGTGGGAGCGATAAAACTCTACCGGTCCGTTTTCTGGAGTTTCTAACCAAACAGAATCGAAACCGAGCTCCTTTGCTATTTCGAAGCACTTTTCGATTATAGCAGCTCCCACACCAGAGCTTCTGTACTCCTCCCTCACCGCAAGAGAAGCTATCTCGAAGTGGTCGTTCCAGCAGACAGTTGCACACCCTGCTATAACTCCGTCAACCCTCGCTACGACGACTTTCCTCTTCACGGGAAGGAGAGATGTTGCCACAAAAGGGCTTACACCAAGCACATCGTACTCGAGATGGATAACTTCCTCCACTTCCTCACTCCTCATTATGTCCACTTCGAGCATCGACGTTCGACGCAATCGTGCGGAAGTTAAGGTTTTCTGTAATGTTGTGATGCTTGGCTATTACTCTCTCCACATCACGAGCACGCCGTCAGCCCTATTGCTGTGAGCCCCGTCAGTACCGTCAGTAAGCACGAGATCGCAGCTCTCCCCTTCTTCAGCAAGTCTGTAACCTCTCTCCTCGCAACTCCTCCTTATTTCGGGGTTTGAGACTTCAACCCCCACCTTCTTCACATCCTTTGTTTCGAACTCGAGCCATCTGATAGTCGTCTCTATGGGGTTCCTTGTAACTCCCGAGAAGCCGGGAAAGTCGGGGTGGTAGAACCTCTCCTTTATGCAGTCTACTACAGGTACTCCTAGCTCCATCAGCTCATTTGAAACGCCGACGTAGCTGAGCACGACCTTGACATTTTCAAGCAGCGGTTTCAGCTCGCTTCCAACACTGTGAGTGAAAACAGGC
>JAMOMT010000141.1 GCA_027066965.1 Archaeoglobaceae archaeon | reverse complement strand
TTCCCCTAATGCACAACTCCCAAAACAACCAAATAAAAAATAATAAGTTTAACCAATAAAACGGCGGAATAAAAAGATGAACGACTGTGAAAATACTCTCCAATTCTCAAAACAAACCCGCCTAGTCCACTAAACTAAAATCAAAGCTACTATAACGCACTACTACCAGAGAAAAAAATCAGTAAAAAATGTTCAGCACGGCAAAGTAAACGAGCATCATAATTAGGCCAATAGGTACTCCAATCCTCGCCCACTCCCCGCTCTTTATCCTCAGCCTCCCGGCCGAGACGATGTTCGGTATATTCCCCGGTATTAGCATACCCCCAGAAACCAGCAACCCTATAAGAGCACTCTTTATCTGTAGAAGACTTAACTCCGGAGCTATTTCAGCAGCCGTTAGAGTTGCGTTGTCGAGTATCGCAGATATCATGTTGACCCAGAATAAAACAGCCGGAGGTATCTTCGTGAAGTACCATACGACGAGAGGAGTCAAACCGTGGCCAAGCAGAACCAGAGCAGCTACGAACATGTAAACTTTGATAGCCCTCACGATTACAGTCCTCAGAGTCTCAGCGTACTCCGGGATTTCGGGCTCTCCCTCCATCTTTCCAGCGTAGTAAGCCCCAAGTAATGCCATCGCCACAATTCCAGGAATTATCAGGTCTGCAAGCAGTCTGAACAGGAAGAAAAAGTCCGCATAGTAAGGAGCTCCCTTTAGCTTTGATATTGCTATGGTCGCCAAGGGCTCGCCCACCGGAGTTAGAGCAGCCCCCAGCCCCACAGCAAAGCAGGTAACGACCGTTACCTTCACCTTTCTATCCCACTCTATCGGCATAGCGGCTACTACCTCTGAAAGTATAACGGCAGCTACTATAACGGATATTATGCTCGAAACGAGGCTAAGAATCAGAATCATTCCAAAAACGAAAGCTCTCATCCCAACCTTCTTCATCAGCTTAACTATGCCGCTATATATCTGCCTGTTGTACTTGTATATTAGAATCCCAGCGACGAGAACGACCTGAAATATGCCTATCGGAGTTCCGCCAATGCTCACGGGATCCTTTATTGCGTCTATGACTATCTCCCTGCTCCACATTCCGGAAATCGTTACCGCTATAATGCCCATCACAAGAAAGAATGCCTCTAAATTCTCCTCCACCTTCCTTACCTTGAACGGCAGAACTAGGACTGCTAGGAATATCAGCGATAAGCCTATCGCAATCGGCATCACTGGATTGGGTGGAATGGAATGCATAACGCCGTGAAATGCAGACTATTAAAAAATTTTTCTGATAGTCGGAATAGCCTGAAAAATTTTGAAAAGTTTACCAAAAATAATGAAAGTCAATTAAGCCACAAGCTCCGGCCTTTCTTCGAATCCCTTGAGTATCTCGTAGTACCTCCTGACGGGCTCTTCCCAGCTCATCTCACACGCGAGAACGAAGGCCGTTGAGCACATCATCCTGTCCTTAGCCTTGTCTCTCAGGTAGGCATCCACTATCACGTGCAGGCCGAAGGCGTAGTCCGTAATCACTTCGAGGTAGCTCTGGTTAACGTTGTCGACCAGTATGACTCCGCCGAATATCCCCTTCTCCTTTTGGAGCTCCTTCACCGCTCCACTGAAACCACAGGCAGAACTTATCACCACGGGACACGCTTCTCTACAGGCTTCGAGAGCTGTAAGGAGGAAAGGCTCGTATCTCGACGGAAATATACCAGCAACGCATCCGGCAGCTATCTCGTCTATTGTCATCCCCAATCCTCCATCATCCCTGCCGACCCACTGGGGGTAAGGAAGGGCACACACTGACCTCTTTCCGATTCTGCCTATCTCGAGCTTCCTTTCCTCGACCATCTTCTTCAGCCTGAGCTCGTCCCCAACGAGTATGTCGTCCGGCAGATCGACGGGAAAGCCTTCTGGCAGAGAGCTCGGGTCTTTCTTTCCTATCGCCGTTATCAGCATGCAAACGACTTTAACGTCGTCTATCTCCCCGTTGTTTATCCTGTTCGTCAGAATCCTGTCGAGTATTACGAGAGAATCGAGAAGGTCGGGATAACCCTTGTTTTCGAGCTCTAACCTGGAAATCGTATAAACGGGGATTATGCTCTCCTCGTCCACCTCGTAGCCGTAAACATCCTTCAACTTTTTCGAGAGTGTTTCTCTTATCTTCTTGAGGCAGTCGTCCTTGAACTTCCAGTCTATCGCCTCTCTGCAGACGTCTATTCCGTTCCTTATCACTATCCCATCAACCCCATAGAAGAGTCTCGCCTCAGCTCTCGTCTTGTCGCTGACGAAAGTAACTGTATCGGCAAACCTTGCGAGCTTTTCGAGCTCCACGAAGCCTTCCTGAATTCCTTCTGGCAGAGTTGGGTCGTTCCTTCTTATCCTGTCGAAGACTTTAGCTCCTAAAGCCCTTCCGACCTTCGTCGCGTGAAAGGTAACGACAGTTCTGACAGGGACCTTCAGCTTCTCCAGCCTCGCAGCAGCGTAGAACACGGGATACTCATGACAGTGCATGGCTGTTTCCCCAAACTCGTTCAGGGCTCTCGCAAACTCGGAAACAGCGTAGCTCAGGTTGAGGTAGTGAGTGTACTCCCTTCCGTAGCTCCGGGACTCGTACTTCAGAGAGTCTAATCCAACGAGCTTGTAAGCCTCAGCCTTCACGGCATCACTCAGACGCATCTTCTTTCCATCATACTCAACGCTCTTCGTAAGACTGTACTCGACGTTGAAGAGAACGTAGTTAATGTAGTGCTTCCTACCATCGACGACTTCCCCGCACTTCCCCTCGACCTCAACTCTTCCAGAGACAAAAGGTATCCCCACTCTCTCAGCTGCCTTCTCTATCTCGTCTCTGACGCCCATGGGAAAGTGATCTCTTGTAACCCTGTTTTTAGGACTCCAGTCCTGACCTATTCTCTCGAAGAAGGGGCCAACGACGATTATCTCGTCGTTCGTAATTGCACTCATGTGCCTCGCTTCAGCGTCAATAACGTTCCAAACTCCTCCAAGCTTGTTTGACACAGGGCCAGCTTCCTCACCAGTTATTATGATAAACATTCATTCCACCATATTGAACTTTAACTCCAGTGCATATAAACGCACGCTATGACATCATGATGTCAAATACAGAAAAAATAGTAACGAATCACCCGCTCTCCTCGCCCCTCACCTTGACGTAGCAGAGAGCAGCTATAGTCGCGGCAATAAGCTCTTCGTTTGTCAGCTCAGCCGTCCAGAAGACCTCGGCCATCCTCTTCTTCAGCGGTGCGTAGTCCTCTGCAATCTGCTTCACTTTCTCAGCTATGTTCCTCTCCTCAAGGAACTTCGTGTGCGTCTCTCCCCTAACGAATGCTTCATCGTTCGCTATTGCCATATGAAGTGGGAGGTTTGTCTCAACACCGTCTATTATATAGCCGTGCAGGGCTCTCCTCAGCCTGCTTACCGCCTCAGCTCTATCGTTGCCCCAAACTATCAGCTTGGAAATCATGGGATCGTAGTAGGGAGTTATCTCACACCCCATGAACACTCCACTGTCGACTCTAACTCCTATTCCCCCAGGACTCCTGTAGTGGACTATCATCCCTGTCTTTGGCATGAAAGTCACCGGATCCTCAGCGTAGATCCTACATTCTATCGCGTGCCCTCTGAATTCAACGTCCTCCTGAGAGTGTTCGAGCTCCTCTCCGTAGGCAATCTTTATCTGATACTTAACCAGATCTATACCGGTTATCATCTCCGTGACAGGATGCTCGACCTGAATACGTGTGTTCATCTCTAAGAAGTAAAACTCTCCATCATAGTAGAGAAACTCCATCGTCCCTGCATTAGTGTAACCTATGTGTTTCGCTCCCTTCACGGCTATCGAACCAACTCTCTCCCTCTCCTCCTCGCTTACGACTGGAGAAGGAGCTTCTTCCACGACCTTCTGATGCCTTCTCTGAATGCTACAGTCTCTCTCGCCAAGGTGAATCACATTCCCGTGCTCGTCTGCAAGAATCTGAAACTCTATGTGCCTCGGTTTTGGCAAGTACTTCTCTATATAAACTGCGGGATCTCTGAAGAATTTCTCACCCATCGTCCTCGACCTGTTGTAAGCCTTCTCTATCTCATCCTCACTCCAAGCTATCGAAATCCCTATTCCTCCTCCACCTCCAGAAGCCTTGACTGCGACGGGATAACCTATCTTTTCTGCCCACTTTGCAGCATCGTCGAGACTTCTGAGCTCAGGACTCCCCGGCACAACGGGCACTCCTGCTTCACTCATCAGCTTTCTCGCGTTGAGCTTTGAACCCATCGCCTCTATAACCTCGGGCTTCGGGCCTATGAACTTGATCCCTTCCTCCTCACACCTCCTCGCGAACTCAGCGTTTTCAGCCAGAAAACCGTAACCGGGATGTATCGCTTCTGCTCCACATTTCTTGGCTATTTCGATTATCCTATCTATGTTCAGGTAGCTGTCCTTCGCCTCAGCTCCTCCAACGAGATAAGCCTCGTCAGCGTAAACCCTATGAAAAGAGCGCTTGTCTGCAGTACTGTAAATAGCGACCGTTTTCACGTTAAGCTCTCTGCATGCCCTCATTACTCTTACCGCGATCTCGCCTCTGTTTGCGACGAGGATCTTGCTGAACATCGATGCGGTCATGTTTAATCAGCATAAATGTTTTTCTGCTTTGATGTCGAACGGGGATTGTGGCAGACGAGAATGTTTACGTCCTCGACTCATCTGCGATATTCCTGAGAAAAGTTCACGGTAATGCCGTAACTGTTCCTGAGGTCGTTGAGGAGATAGTTGACGAGGACTCGAGGTTCTATCTCTCGATAAAGATGGAAGAAGGGGGGTTAAGAGTAGAGAGCAGTAGAGAAGAGTTCGTTTTAGAGATAAACGAGGTTGCGAAGAGGACTGGAGACATACACAGGCTATCGAAGACCGACCTCAACGTGCTCGCAAAGGCTCTCGAGATAAAGAGGAGGGGGAAGAAAGCTGTCATAGTGACAGACGACTACTCAATCCAGAACATGGCCTCTGTCCTCGATATAGACGTAGAGGCAGTCGTTCAGAAGGGTATATCCAGAGTCGTGAAGTGGGTAAAGGTCTGCAGAGGATGCGGAAGGAGAATAGATTCGGATATCTGCCCTGTGTGCGGAGGAGAGGCGATGTTGAAGAAAGTGAAACCCAAGAAGAAAGTTTGAAAGCTCAAATGTACCCGTACCTAATGTTTTGTATGTTTCGATACATCCTTTACTGACTTAAAGTTTGAGTGTTGAAACTAACTATCAAAGAGTGTTTTCAAAACCGTAAAGTGCTGAGAAAGTAAGAAGCTTTAAATCGTTGCATACGTAATTCCAGAAAAGGAGGGTCGAGATTGAGGAAGCTCGAAGACCTCGTCCAGAGAGCGAAGAAGCTAAAGGAAAAGGGTCTGACAACGGGAGAGATTGCCGATGAACTCAACATTTCGAGAGAGACTGCACTCTGGCTTCTAACCCAGGGAGATGTAACTCCAGCAGACATCTACGTTTCCTGGAAGAGCATAGCTAAGAACGCGAGCAGAATGAGGCACATAGCCTCCATAATGGTCGACATGATTAGAGAGGTTGCCGAGCCGGAGGTAGTGATTGGCATTGCAACGAGCGGAATACCTCTCGCTACTCTCGTCGCAGAGGAGCTCGGCTGTTCTCTCGCCATATTCTACCCAAGAAAGCTGAAGTGGGAGAACAAGGAAGAAGAAAGGCTCGAAGGTGTTATGAGCGAGAACTTCGCGAGGGTTGATGGAAAGAAGTGCGTAGTCGTTGACGACGTAATATCCACCGGCAGGACGATAGAAGATGTTGCATCCTACGCGGAGAAGAGGGACGCTAAAATTCAGTGTGCGTGCGTCATAGTTGACAAGGAGGGAAGAGACAAAATAGCAGGAATACCAGTCGTAAGCGTGTTCAGGATAATAAGGCTCTGACTGCGGAGAAGCGAGAATGAGAGATCTAAAGAAGGACGACATCTGCATACTCATTCCAACTCTGAACGAGGAAGCGACGATAGGAGAGGTAATCGAGGGTTTCCTCAAACAGGGTTACCACAACATACTCGTGATAGATGGAAACAGCACCGACAGGACGAGAGAGATAGCTGAGAGAATGGGTGCAAGAGTTGTCATCCAGACAGGAAAAGGGAAGGGCCAGGCAATAAACGAGGCCTTCAGCATAATAGACTCTCCCGTCGTTGTGATAGTCGACGGAGACGGAACGTACTTGCCAGAGGAAGTAAACGTACTTCTCGAACCGATAAGGAGAGGTTACGCTGACCACGTTATAGGTAACAGGTTTGCGAACTTCGAGGAGGGAGCTTTTACAAGACTGAACCTAATCGGTAACAAGATAATCAACTTCATGTTTAGGGTAGCTTACGGGGTTGAGCTGCACGACATACTCTCCGGCTATAGAGCCTTAACGAGAGAGCTCTACAAGAGTGTTAGACTCGAAAAGCCGGGGTTTGAGGTCGAAACCGAGCTCACGGTCGAAACAATAGCAAAAGGCTTCAGGATAGTCGAGGTTCCGATAACCTACAGGAAGAGAGGGGGAAAAACGAAGCTCAACCCATTCAAGGATGGATTCAGGATTGGGATGGCGATATACGACTTGCTAAAGAAGTACAGCCCTGGCAGGTACTTCTATCTAATAGGATTGGCGATGATAGCTGCTGGGGTTGGCATCGGCTTGTATGTTGTGAGGGATTGGTTCAGGCACGTAACTCACTACCTGCTTGCGGATCTGACGGCACTGCTGATAATAACTGGCTTTCAAGTGATAATATTCGGAACAATAACCGACCTTCTCTACAGGGGAAACGTCGAGCTGAGGAGAGAGATAAACGCAGTTTCAAGGGAAATCGAAACACTCAGAAAAGACTTAGAGGAATTTAAAGGTCGCAAAGTACGTGTAGAAGTAAAGGAGCGTGAGAATAGGAGATAGAGGCGATAGAGATGATGGAACAAGAGAGTTGGAAGCCGAAAGATATTGGGGAACTTTTCGAAATGAATCTGCACGAACTCGGCACGATTGCAGATTCTATGAACGACAAGATCGTAACCTTCGTGATAAACAGGCACATAAACTACACCGACATTTGTATATCCAAGTGTCCTCTCTGCGCTTTCCACAAAGACGTCGGAGAGGGCTATTTGATGAGCGTCGAGGAAGTGCTCGAGAAGGCAAAGGAGGCTGTGGAGCTCGGAGCGACTGAGCTCCACATAGTTGGGGGGCACAACCCGAATGTAAGCCTGGAGTACTTCGAGGAGATGTTCAGGGCAATAAAGGAGAAGTGGCCACACGTCGTGATAAAGGCCCTCACCGCAACTGAAGTTCACTTCCTGAGCAAGCTCGAGAGGATGAGCGTCAAAGAAGTTCTCAGCAGGTTGAAAGATGCGGGACTCCAAGCTATGCCGGGAGGGGGGGCAGAGATACTCGACGACGAAATAAGAAAGAGGATATGCCCGAACAAAGCTAGCTCGGACGAGTGGCTGAAGGTCATGGAAACTGCTCACGAGATGGGAATAAGGAGTAACGCAACCATGCTCTTCGGCCACATAGAGAGCTACAAACACAGGGCAAAGCACCTTTACAGGCTCTGGAAGCTCCAGGAGAAAACTCACGGCTTTCTGGCGTTCATACCCCTCGTATTCCACCCGGAGAACACCGGCTTGAAGAAAGCCGGGCTCGTGGAGAGGAGGACAGATCCCGTTGATATCCTTAAAACGATAGCCGTTTCGAGAATAGTCCTGAACAACTTCAGGAGCATCAGAGCTTACTGGGTCATGCTCGGAGAGAGGTTGGCGAGCGTCGCCCTTCGCTACGGAGCGAACGATGTCGACGGGACTCTGATAGAAGAGAAAGTCACTCACGCCGCCGGTGCGAAAACTCCCCTATACATGCCGGTGGAGAAGCTCATGTGGATAATAAGGGGAGCTGGAAAAAGGCCAGCCCAGAGGGACACGTTCTACAAC
>JAMOMT010000140.1 GCA_027066965.1 Archaeoglobaceae archaeon | reverse complement strand
ACATGAGAAACGCTATTGGCAGGATTATGACCATCGTAGAGATGAAGCTCGAAACACTCCTGCTCACCTTCCTTTCGAGAAACTGTCTGATCGGCTTGGCCACGTAAGCAAACACCACACCCATCATCATTCCGTCGGCGAGCGGAGAAAAGTAAAGCAGAACAAGAGCTGAAAGAATTAAAAATATGATGAACAATTTTTTCAAATGTTTCGGAGAGCCTTGCACACTCTCGCACCCTAAATCTTCTATGATCAACTTTGAAGCTTCAGACTCTCCAACCGTTTTTCAGCTTTCTCTCGTCTTCGCTGCTATCAAACAGCCTCTCGCAACGCTGAAGAGTGGATCTCTCGCCACCCTTATGTCCGAAACGTTAACGGGCAAGCCTATCTCGCTCAGCCTCTCCTCGAAGAGAGACTTAAATCCTTTCGGCTTAGATGTACCTCCAGCAAGAACGACTGGGAACTCTACTGCCGGAGGCGTTACTTCAGCCAGCTTTCTCGCGAGAGTTTCAACTATGTTCGATATCAGCTGGTCGTAGTAGATTGCAAGTGCTCCCTCAACGCTTCCGAGCTCAACTTCCTTCTTGAGCTCGAAACCGCTCTCCTTTATCGCACACACCTGCTCCCTCGACATACCAGTTGCTTTTGCGACATTCTCGTCTATCCAGTCTCCACCCTTGGCTATGCTGAACGACACTATAGGTGCTGCGAAGTAAGCAGCTGTAACGTTCGTCATTCCCGCTCCAAAGCTGACACCTATACCAGTGAAGCTCGTGTCAGCAAGTTCAGAGTAGACCACAGCCAAACCCTCATCTATCACATAGGGTGTATACCCAATCTTCTTTATTAAAGCCTCCATCGTCTTCCTGTGATACAGCACCTCTATGTCCGAGTCTATCGGCTTTGCGGGAGAGGATATGCAAACAGTCTCTCCAGCGTACTCCGGAGAGCCAAGAACTTTCTCTATTAGAAGCTTTATTATCGGAATTGCCTCCTTCTCCTCCGGGCTGAGAACTCCAGATTTCATCGGTCTCCTCGTGCTCTTTTTGAAGACCGTAGCGAATCTGAGAGCGTCATCTCCGAGAACGTATATCTTGTTGCCCTTTATTACGTAAGCTACCCTTGCGTTGTCGAGCATCATCTTCGTCATTTCGTTGTAGTCTAGTTCAAGGAAGGCGTTCCTCTGCTGCACAAAAACTATCTCGTCCCCTTCCATTTCGGAACAAATTATGTTCATGGTTCCTACATCAAGCCCTTTTGACATCGAAAACACCTCCATTAAGTGAGACCCTTACCAGCAGGACTTTCACCCTTTATCTTGCTCTCCTCAATCATCTTGAGAATTCTCGCAGCATCGTTAACCTCGCCAACTTCTTTCTTCTTAACTCTCTTACCGCTCTCTCTCAACTTCTTAAGTTCTTCGGCCTCAGGGACAGTATCTTTAACCCTCACAACGTTCCCCCTGTACGAAGCGTCCTTGAGAGCAGAGCCAACTTCAAAGTCGATCTTCGGTTCGACGATCTCTATGTCAAGAAGTTTGTCGAAGTCCGGCTCTATCAGCTTCGCCTCCTCCACCTCTATCTCTTGCTCTATCTCCTTCTTGAGCTTCTTCTTCTCCGCATAGGTGGTCGGAGCTTCTCTCTTTATTTCAATTCCCGGAGCCTTCTCAAGCAGCCTGAGAACGGCTTCGGCAAAAGAGCTACTGAAGAACAGAACGAGGCCTATCGCGTAGAGGACGGCAACGTAAACTACTTGCGGGTAGTACCAGTATTTAGGATACATAATGACGAACAGCACGACTGCAAGAGTTGTCAGAGCGAAAGCTGCAACCGTTGCAGGTCTGTAGCGTTTGAAACCGTACATGGCATTTACGCCGTAGAGAGCCATTGGAATAGCAAGGCCAATTATAACGAACGTTATTTCTATTTGGGTTGGGTTTGAGTACCTGTTGAGTTGGAAAATTGCTATTAGCGAGAGGCCGACAAGTATCAGAAAGATGCCGGCAGCGAAAATCAGTGATGGCAGATAGTACTCTCTGTCCCGCCGTCCCATTACGAGTTGCTTGCCAGAGTAGGATATAAAACTATCGCTTTAACGTTTACTGTGATAACTTTTCCGAATTCTCGTACTTCCTGTATTCCTCAACCGCCTTCTCCCACTCCTCGTCGCTCAGAAGAGGGTCTTTTGCGTTGTTCAGCAGGAAAGCTTCTGTCCTCTCAAGGCAAGTTCCACACTTCAGGCACGGCCTTTCGCCACCCTCGTAGCAACTCCATGTGAGTTCGTAGGGTACTCCAAGCTTTAGGCCGAGAGAAACGACCTCTACCTTTGTCATGTCGACGAAGGGGGCTTTAAGCTCAACTGGAGTAAAGAGAGTTGCTAAGTATATAGCGGCATCGAGGGCCTTGACGAACTCCTTCCTACAGTCGGGGTATATTGCGTAGTCGGACTTGTGGGCCGCGTAGTAGATCTCCTTTTCTCCCAGCTTTACAGCGTAGCCGGCAGCTATGGAGAGCATGATCATGTTCCTGTTCGGCACAACCGTTATCTTCTGCCTCTCGTCCGTATAGAAGCCGTGGGGCACTTCCTCCTCACCCGTTAGGGCTCCTGAGGAGATCAGGTGGGAAATGGAGGAGATGTCAACTACTTCATGCGAGACGTCAAAACCCTCCTTTCTGGCAGCCTCAACGACCTTTTTCGCGTGCTCTATCTCCCTGCTGTGCCTCTGGCCGTAGTTGAAAGTGAGGGCGTGAACAGGCTTACCCTGAGAGCACAAGTACCAGAGGAGAGTCGAAGAATCTAATCCACCGCTAAGGATCATCACGGGCATAAAGAGGCTTTGGCTGATGGGTATTTGACATTTTTGACAATATTTTAACACTATGTTGATTTTTCACGATATATCTAAATAAATCTGAACTACTAGTAACGAAATGGAGGAGAAAAGCCAGAAGGACAGGGACGAGAGAAGGGGGATACTCAGGTTATCGTCAACATAAATTTTCCCTATCCTTGGATATCTTTCAGCTACAACGGCCACAACAGTTGCCACGGCTGAGGGGAAAGGTTTGAGAGTCAGAAGGTAAAGAGCAAGAAAGCTAATAGCAAACATCAGCAAATGGCTAAGCTTTCTGAGTCTTTCAGCTCTCTTTGCTATCCCGGCAACTCCATCGCCGACTATCCCACAAACTATTGCAGAAAAGCAGGCATCTTCTGGAAAGATGGCCGTTACAACACTCATGGCAATTCCAAAGTACAGGTAGGCTGCTGGTCTGTTTCTCTCGTGATCTCTCAGCAAAAGAGATGGAATACGAAGCTTCCCGAACAGGCGTAAAGCCTCAATAAGAGCAGATGAGGCCGTAAGAGCAACAACCGCAGCTAAGGTTACATTTCTACCAAGAAAAATGTAGGAGGGAATGTAAAGCAAACCGAGGAAGTGTATTGCCTTCCTCACCACTTCTCGTTTCATCTCACCTTGCTGCCAGGAGGTACTTCTCTCTCAGGCATTAGCAGAACGGCTTTTCCGTCAACATCAGCAGCTAAAAGCATTCCCTGGCTCTCTACCCCCATGAGCTTTGCCGGCTTCATGTTCGTGAGAACTACTACGAGCTTTCCAACGAGTTCCTCTGGTTCGTAGGTCTCAGCTATTCCCGCAACTATCTGCCTGACCTCCCCTCCAATATCCACCTCGAGCCTTATCAGCTTGCGGCTCTTCTTTATCTTCTCCGCCTTCACTATCCTGCCTACTCTGATGTCGAGCTTCTTGAACTCGTCTATCGTTACGTACTCGCTCTTTGAAGCTTTCTCCTTTTCCTCAGCCTTCCTTATCCTCTCAAGCATTATTCTCTCCATCTCTTCTATCTTCTCCTCCTCTACCTTTTTGAACGGTAGCTTTGGCTTTTTCACTACTCTTACTTTCTCGAACTTTGATACGTCGTCGAAGCTGAAATCCTTCAGCCCTATGAAATCCGCAACCTTGCTCATCGAGAATGGTAGAACCGGATACGAGAGGATTACAAGTGCCTTTACTAAGTGCAAACAGTTCGCCATGACTTTCGCGCACTCCCCCCTATCTTTCTTGATTAGCTCCCAAGGCTCTCTGCTCTGGAAGTAGTTGTTTCCAAAGCTCGCAAGCTCCATAAACGCGTCGCTCGCGACCTTGAACTCCCACTCCTCAAGTGCTTTGACTATTTCGTCTCTCGCTTTTTCAATTGCCTCTACAACCTGATCATCCAAAACTTCATCAGAGTTAACGAGATCCCACACATCCCCGCCAAAGTTTTTCCAAGCGAAGTGAAGAACCCTGTATATGAAGTTCCCAAGGTTGGCTATGAGTTCATTATTCACCTTATCCATAAAAACCTTCCAAGAAAAGTTTAGATCTTTTTGGTGGGATGTATAGTTCACAATGTAGTACCTCAGGTAGTCCGGGTCGAATCCGGCTTTAAGGTAGTCATCCTCGACCCAGACTACATAGCCTCTCGACTTCGAGAATGTCTTGCCCTCAACCTTGACCATACCGCTCGCAACGACAGCTGAAGGTAAGGCGAAGTCCGCAGCTTTAAGCATGGCAGGCCAGAATATGCAGTGATGGTAGACGATGTCGAGACCTATGAAATGTGTTATGTTTGCCCACCTTATCTCTCCCTCCTTCCTCACACCTTTGATCCATATCTGCTCCCAGTCACAGCCCTTCTCCTTGCACGCCTCTCTCGTGTAGGAGATGTAGCCTATAGGTGCGTCAACCCACACGTAAACGACAAGGTCTTCCCCCGGGAACTTGACTCCCCACTCGAGGTTTCTCGTTATGCACCAGTCCTTCAGCTCCTGCCTGACCCACTGCTTCGCGTAGTTTAGAGCGTTCTCGGTTCCCTTCAGCTTTTCGAGGTAGTCCAGCAGGAAGTCCTTGAAGGCCGTGAGCTTGAAAAAGTAGTGCTTCTGCTTCCTAAACTCAGCTTTAGTGCCACATATCTTGCACCTCGGCTCCTTTATCTCCCCCGGCTCAAGATATCTACCACAACCCTGATCGCATTCATCTCCTCTCGCTATGGCTCCGCAGTAGGGGCATATCCCCTCAACATACCTGTCTGGCAGGAATCTCTTGCAGTTGGGGCAGTAAGCGAGCTCTATTTCCTTGGAGTAAACGTAGCCGTTGTCAATCAGCCTTTTAACAAAGTTTGTTGTCATCTCGTGGTGGTAATCGCTGTCGGTTCTGCCGAAGAAGTCGAATTCAACGCCCACAGCGGCAAAGACCTTTTTGAAGTGCTCGTGATACCTGTCGACGAGTTTCCTCGGCTCTATACCCTCCTTCTCCGCGTTTACAACTATTGGAGTGCCATGACAGTCGCTACCGCATATGAAGAGGACTTTTTCTCCCATCAGCCTCAGGTAGCGAACGTAAACGTCTGCCGGTATGTAGGTTCTAAGGTGACCTATGTGTGCTTTCCCGTTGGCGTAAGGTAAACCGCACGTTATCAGCCTCATGGCACGAGAGATGAGAGTGGGCTATATAGATTCTACCAAACTTTATCAATAACTCTATCGACGCAGAAAGACAATGTTGGCAACATTAAGCGCTTAACAACCAAAGTTTAACCAAGTTCAACAGCCAAGCTAACAACAAAAAGCAGAAGAAAACAAGAGGTAAATACCGCAAAGAAATATAAAGCGAGGTAAAAAGCCCAACACATGTTTCCAACCAACCCTGCCCAGCTGAAGAAGATGATGAAGCAGATGGGTATAGACATCGAGGAGGTCCCGGCTGTAGAAGTGATAATTCGAACGAAGAGCGAGGAGTACGTCTTCAAGAATCCGAGCGTGACCAAGATGAGCGCAAGAGGAGTTGAGACATTCCAGATTACCGGCAGCTACGAGCTCGTGGAGAAGATAGAGATAAGCGAGGAGGATGTGGAGCTGATAGCGGAGCAGGCGGGAGTTAGCAAGGAGGAGGCGAGGAAGGCGTTAGAGGAGGCGAAAGGAGATCTCGCTGAGGCTCTGATGAAGCTCCAAGAGAAATAAATTGCTTAAAAAGTCTAAGAGGTTTAAGATGCCAGAGATAAAGCTACCAGCAGTCCTCGTCGATGGAAAGAATAGCTTCCTCGTGAACAGCTTTGAAGGAGAGCTACACACCCACAAGGGTGTCGTAAAGTTGGAAGAGCTAAGGCAAAAAAGGTATGGAGATACTGTAGAGACTCACAAAGGATACAAGTTCAAAATTCTCCCCTTTACTCCATCAGATTTCTTCAAACACTTCAGGAGGTCTGCTACGCCAATAATGCCCAAGGACATTGGAGCAATAATAGCGATGACTGGCCTAAGGCCAGACTCCCTAGTACTCGATGCTGGAACTGGGAGTGGGATGCTCGCAGCCTACATAGCCTACTTTAACGCCTACGGAGAGGTCGTGACAGTTGAGAAAAGAGCAGACTTCGCCAGAGTTGCGAGAGAGAACTTCAAACTTGCAGGATTGAAGAACATCCACCAGATAGTTGGAGACATCAACGAAGTTGCAGAGGGGTTCAAGAAGGAGTTCGACCTGATAGTCCTCGACATGAAGGACGATCACATCTTCATACCTAAAGCAAAGGAGCTTCTAAAAACGGGCAGCTATCTTGTTGTCTACAATCCATACATAGAGCCTTCAAAGAAGGCTTACGAGACTATGAAAAAAGAGGGGTTCGTTGAGCTCGAATGCTTCGAATTGCTAAAGAACGACTACGAGTTCAAGAGGGTTGGAACGAGACCAGTTACGAGGGTCTGGCACACAGGGTTCATAGTTGTGGGTAGAAAGACCTAAACTCTCATAACTCTATTTCAACACCGTAAACCTTCTCAACGTTGTCCTTGCACACCTTAAAAACGAGTTCTTCGCTAAAACCGCACCTCAGCAGCTCCTTGACTTTTTTGGGAACAGTCTTCGGGCCAAGAACGGCTCCAGGCCTTTCCGGGTCGTCTATATAGTCGGTTTCGAGAGTGAACCTATCTCCAAGAGTGGCAGCCCTTATTGCATTGTTTCCCATTGCTATAACAGAGGGAAATATACCAACCTCCTCGAACTCATCAACTCTTGGTGGAGCAAAGTGCTTCACAACCCTAAATAGCTTTATTCCAGCCTTTTTTGCGAGTTCGGCTATCTCCTCAATCCCCTTCCTACTGTAGCTCTCGGTGTGGAGCTGGATGGCACAACTAGCGTCTCTTGCCACCTCAAAGGCGTGGAACATGACCTCGTTGCTCAAACGCCATACCTCCTCGCTGACAGTGTAATGAGGTCTTCCGCTCTTTATCGCAACAGCCTTTCCCTCTTCTACATACTTCCCTGCAAGCTCCAAGCCCTCCTTCATTATCTCCGCAGCCCTTTCATATCCAAGTTTCTCGCCCAGAATCGTTATCTCAGCGGGATGAACGCCAAGAACTGCATAAGCCTTAACTATTTCGTTCGCTTCCTCCACCAACTTAACGTGGGCATCGAAGATTTCGCGGAAGTCAGAGCCCTTTTTCGGAAAAACCCCGTAGTGCTTCGAGAGAAGAGTTACAAGAAAAACGTGAGTTCCTCCAGCTCTCCTAAACTCCTCGAGAGCTTTCAGTCTGAGGTGCTTGTAGAGGTGCATGTGGTCGTCTGTTACTGGAATTTCGACCATTCTGCCCGTCATCTCCACCCCTCAAATCCCCTCATTCTGGTAAATGCCGGAGTACCCTTCACTCTCCCCACTGAGCCTTATGAACACGAGCTGAACTATTCTCGCGTTTTTCTTGAGCCAAAGCCCGTTGTAAACGACTATACCAACCTCACTCCTGCCTCTGTAGCCAGCATCCCACACGGCAGTCAGAACATTCGCTCCACACCTAATGAGGGAGCTCCTCGGCCTCGCGAAGGCCATTAGGTTCCTAGGCAGGTTAACGATTTCGTTTATCCTCGCTCTATAAACACCCCTATCAAGAAAAACCCAGTCTCCGTCGAACTTTAGCTCTTCGACTTCCGGCAGAACTCTCTCGGTGTTGTCGAAGTCTATCTTTCCAACACCTTTTATCCTGTAAACGGCCTTGAGCGTACAGTCAAAACCGTTCGGTTGAACTTGCTTGTCGAGATCGATGTAATTTTCAATCAGCTTCTCCTCAACTACGAGTTTTCGAACCTCATCCCCACTCAAAACGCACCCGGGTGTGTG
>JAMOMT010000139.1 GCA_027066965.1 Archaeoglobaceae archaeon | reverse complement strand
AATCGGCAAAGTTCACAACGTCGGTTACCGGCTGTTACTGCTTGAGTTGGCCGATTCCTTGCTTATTGACAGGTTTGACGCTCGAAACGTCAGAATTGATGGAAAGGAGACAATTCTGGTTTTAGTTGATGGAGACGAAGAGCAGTTAAGAGAGTTCGTAGAGCTCGTCAAAGAGGAGAAACCAGAAAATGCTGTAGTCGAAGAGATAAAGGTGGAAGAATATACGGGGAGGATAAGGGACATCGAGAGGTTTAGAGCGAGCTTCAACACATCCCAGCTATCGAAGATCGTGCAAGTTGGATTGCAAATGCTCCAGAAGCAGGACCTGATGCTTGAAAAGCAGGATTTAATGCTTGATAAGATGGACATTATGCTTGAAAAGCAGGATAAAATGTTAGAAAAACAAGACGAGATGTTGAACAAGATGGATACTATGCTGGATAAGCAGGACAAAATGCTCGAGAAACAAGATAAGATGCTTGAAAAGCAGGACGAAACGATAAATGTCATAAGAGAAGAGAGCGAGAAAACGAGGGAAGAGCTAAAAGGAGAGATAAGAGGTGTGGGAGAAGATCTGAAAACGGAGGTAAGGAGTGTGGGCGAGAAAGTGGACGATATCTCCTCAAAGCTCGACAGAACGAACGATCTCCTCGAAAAGAGGTTCGAGAGGCTCGAACGAGAAATAGAGCGGATAAAGAAGGCTTTAACCAAGGCGGGAATAGAGTTCTAAACAGACCTGACTGCCCCCTCTATCGCCCTTATCAACTCCCCAGCTGCTTTTTTGACGTCTTTCGCGTGAGCGACCGCTGAGACGACTGCCGGGGAAGCTCCAGCTTTCACAACCTCTCCAACGTTCTCGGCGTTTATTCCGCCAATCCCAACGACGGGAACTTTCACGCTCTCAACTATCTTCTTCAACCCCTCGACTCCTATTACCCTGCTGTCCTTTGTCTTCGTTGGAAAAACGGATCCTGCGCCTAAGTAATCTGCAAAAGCCTCAGCTCTCTTCGCCTGTTCCACTGTTTTGACTGAAACGCCCAAAATTCCGGAAAAAAGCTCCCTCGCTCTCTCGTAAGGCAAGTCGTCTTGACCTAAGTGAACTCCGTCAGCCTCAACCGCCATCGCTATGTCGAGCCTGTCGTCAACTATGAACAAGGCATCGTAACTCTCGCAGAGTTCTTTGACCTCTTTCGCCTCTCGGTACATTTCTCCACCATCTTTCTTTTTCTCCCTGTACTGTATGACCTTAACCCCTGCCTCTAAAGCTCCTTCAGCAACCTCGACGTGTTTGTGTACTTTGTCGTCCGTTATCACGTAGAGGAAGGGCCACTTCGGCAGCTTTGGGTGCATGCCTCTCCTTCTACAGTTATCTTTAAATACCCACCGAATCAGCTCACTCAGCGGGCTGTCGGTTTCACGTTTACGATTAGCTATGAGGTGGTGCTATGAGCAAGGTTAGAAAGCTGCAGAAGAGGAAGACAGATCCAAACCTCGTCAGGCTTATTGATGTGCTGATTGCAAAGGACAAACCCCTTTGGAAAGACATAGCCAAGAGGCTCGCTAAACCGAGAAAACTATACGCACAGGTAAACGTTTCCAAGATCGAGAAGTACCTTCTTGACGGAGAGACGGCAGTAGTCCCAGGGAAGGTACTTGGAGGGGGAGAGGTGACGAAGCCGATAAAGGTCGCAGCCCTCTCTTTCTCGGAAACAGCGAGGAGGAAAATAGAAGAGGCGGGCGGGAAGTGTCTCAGCCTCGAGGAGGCTGCGGAGAGCGAGGGCCCGTTCAGAATAATATGCTGATGAAGTTTTGAGGTGGTAGGATGAGCGTAAACGTTGATAGAGCTCTTAAACTCCTTGGTAAGGATTACAGGGTTATTAATGCTGAGGGGCACATTCTCGGCAGGCTCTGCAGCATAATTGCCAAAAGCCTGCTCAACGGAGAAAAGATAGTGGTCGTGAATGCTGAGAAAGTCGTCATAACGGGAGACAGGCAGATGGTCTTCGAAAAGTATAGGGAGAAGTACGAGAGGGGGAGCAAGGAGAAGGGCCCCTATTTCCCAAGACATCCGGAGAGAATTTTCAAGAGGACTGTTAGAGGAATGCTGCCGAAGAACAGGAGAGGTAGAGAGGCTTTGAAGAACCTCAGGGTCTTCGTCGGCGTGCCTGAAAAACTCAAAAACGCTAAGGCTGAGAAGGTCGAACAGGCCTTGCTTGAGAAAGTTTCTAAAGCCGAGAAGTACGTAACGCTCGGTGAGGTTAGCGAGTACCTTGGTTACAAGATTGAGGTTGAGGCCTGAAATGAGGTGAGCTTATGAAGATCGTGCTCACGAGTGGTAAGAGAAAGACGGCAGTTGCAAGGGCTAGAATAAGAGACGGAAAGGGGAGAGTTAGGATAAACAAGGTTCCAGTGGAGATAATTCAGCCTGAAATGGCGAGGATGGTTATCATGGAGCCCCTCATAATGGCGAAGAAGCTCGCTGAGATGGTTGACATCGACGTTACAGTGAATGGTGGAGGCTTCATGGCCCAGGCCGAGGCAGCAAGAACTGCGATAGCGAGAGGTCTTGTGGAGTGGAGCGGAGACGAGGAACTGAGGAAGGTTTACCTCGAGTACGACAGGTCTTTGCTCGTCAACGACGTGAGGAGGAAAGAGCCGAAGAAACAGGGTGGCAGGGGAGCGAGAAAGAGGAGACAGACCTCTTACAGGTGATTTCATGTTTCCCGTTCGCTGCTTTACGTGTGGGGCTGTGATAGGTCACCTGTGGGAGGAGTACAAGAAGAAACTTGAAGAAGGTAAGAGTCCGAAGGAGGCTCTTGACGAACTCGGAATTGAAAGGTACTGCTGTAGGAGGATGTTTCTGACTCACAAGTCCGTGATAGAGGAGTTTGCAGGCTTTAGAGGGGCCGTGGGGTAGCCTGGTGATCCTGCGGCGTTCGGGACGCCGTGACCCGAGTTCAAATCTCGGCGGCCCCACTTTTTTTACGTGGGAGCCGCCCTGTGGCCTCCGGAGGTGGTACGCACGTCAGTCTCATCTGGCAAAAGGTTGTTTCCGTTCGACTACACGCGTTTTGAGAGGGCTCGAATAATTGGAGCGAGAGCCCTACAAATAGCGATGGGCGCTCCCGTGTTGATAGACACGGAGAGCACGGATCCCCTCGAAATAGCGAGGGAGGAGTTCGAAAGGGGGGTTATCCCCATAACCGTGAAGAGGAGGAAAGACAGGTTCGTGTGGCTCGAGAGGAGCGACCTTTTTTAGTCGCTCCGCTCACAGAAACGTTAATATGTTTGTGGTTTGAGGCTGGAGGGTACTGAAGAAAAGGGGGATTAGGATGATGGTAAAGGACAGGGATGAGGGTAAAAGCGAGGAGATTTATGAGTACTTGATATCTCCTGACGAGTATCTGGCTGCTGGAGTGCACATAGGCACTCAGGTGAAAACGGGAGACATGAAGAGGTTCATCTACAAGGTCAGACCCGACGGGCTTTATGTCCTAGACATAAGGCAGCTCGACGAGAGGTTGAGAATAGCCGGCAAGTTTCTCGCAAGGTTCGAACCTTCGAAAGTTCTCGTCGTTTCTGCAAGGCAGTACGGTCAAAAGCCGGCGATGATGTTCTCAAAGGTTACCGGGGCGGAGTACAGGGTTGGCAGGTTCGTTCCGGGAACACTCACGAACCCCATGCTGAGGTGCTATACTGAGCCAGATGTCGTGCTTGTTACTGACCCGGCCATAGACAGTCAGGCGGTTCAGGAGGCGACGGACGTTGGGATACCAGTTGTAGCACTCTGTGACTCCAACAACTCTGCTGCAAACGTTGACCTCGTAATACCAACGAACAACAAGGGTAGAAAAGCTTTAGCTCTCGTTTACTGGCTGCTCGCGAGGGAAGTTTTGAAGAACAGAGGAGTTTCTGACTTCCCGTACTCCGTGAGCGACTTCGAGGCGGAAATCTGATTTTTTCGCTACTTATTATTTGCGTTTATTATCTTGCAATCTTTTGGTTTCTAGAGCGTAGTATTTAAAGTGAGGAAACCCTCTTCTTCTCCTATTTCCATCCAAGCCCATGCCCAAACGACACACTCAAACGCCCTTATCAGATCGCCCTTCTCGAGAAACCATCTGGAATCCAGCAGATACGCTTTCACGTTTTTCAGAAACTTCTCTCCCTTGTTCCCTACACCTTTCAGCAATTTTACCCTCTTCTCAGCTCTCTCGAGCCACTTAAGCGTCTCCTCTCTCAGCTCATCACTTAGGTTTTTGGACTCGTATTTAGGTTCGTCTGAATCTGAGTCTGACATGACCGTTGCTGGAGCAGTGTAAAATATAGGTTGTTCGATCGAGCTTTATGGAAGTTGCAGTTTCAGGGGGTACGAACATACTGAGCTTGGATGTGCTCGAGGACGTTAAAGTGGTCGAGGTAGAAACGGAGTTCGGAAAGGCAGTTTTGGAGGTAGGGTACGCCGGAGGATTCGAGGTGGCGCTTCTCAGGAGGCATGGAATAAACAATGATATACCTCCCCACAGGATAAACCACGCCGCAAACTTCGCAGCTTTGAAGAAGCTGGGCGTTAGAAAGGTAATTGGAATGGGCTCAGTTGGGTGTCTGAAGAGCGAAGTTGAACTGCCAGCAATAGCTATACCGCACGACTACATCGACTTCTTCAGCTTCGCTACTACCGTTAACGATAGGCTCGAGCACGTGACCCCGGGATTTGATGAAAAACTAAGAAGCTTGCTGATCGACGTTGCGAGGGAAGTTTGTAAGAAGAGGAAGTACAACCTGCTTGAAAAGGCCGTTTACTTTCAGAGCAGAGGGCCGAGGCTCGAAACGAAGGCAGAGGTGAGGGTGATTTCATCTTGGGCAGACTGCGTTGGAATGACTGCCGGGAGTGAGGCTACAGTTGCAAGAGAACTTGGAATCGGCTACGCTTGCGTGTGCACAATGGATAACTACGCCAACGGCATCAGAGGGGAGGAAGTGGACTACAGGGAAATAGTTAGAAGGGCAAAGGTTAGCGCTGAAGTCAGTCTTGAAATAGTTTCGGGCGCCTTAAGGAGACTGCTCATGTAAAATAGTTTAAATCATTCTCGAGCTGGCTGGAGGAGGTGATAACTTGAGGAGTTTGAAAAAGTCCATCTCAGAACCTGTGTTCGTGAAAAACGTGAAAATTCTTCGCTCTTCCAGAGATTTCATAGAGGGCAACATTCTCGTAGAAGATTGCGTTATAAGGGGTGTTGGAGACATTCGAGCTGACAAGACTGGACTGGTAATAGATGGTGGCGACGGAAAGAAGCTTGCTGCAATCCCAGGCTTCGTGAACGCACACACCCACGCTGCGATGACACTTTTCAGGGGTTATGCTGAAGACATGCCACTGATGAAGTGGCTCGAGGAGAAGATATGGCCTCTCGAGAAGAAGTTAAAACCCGAGCACGTTTACGCTGGAACGAAGCTTGCAGCAGTTGAGATGCTCAAGAGCGGCTGCACAGCCTTCGTTGACATGTACTTCTACGTCGAATCGATAGCGAAAGCTGTCAGGGATACGGGAATCAGAGCATGCATATCTTCCGCTTTCTTTGACTTTTTCGACTCCTCAATTCTCGAAGAATCGATAAGTAGGGTTAGAAAGGACCTCAAACTCCTCAGTTCGATGGGAGGTCTGATAATTCCCTCAGTTGGCCCTCACGCCCCTTACACGGTGAGCCTTGAAGGTCTTAAAGCTGCCGTGGAGATAGCTGAGGAGTTCGATGCAATTATACACTTCCACCTCGCGGAAACCGAGAAAGAGGTCAGGGAGTTCGAGAAGAAGAACGGTAAGAGTGTGGTTAAGGCCCTCGACGAGATAGGTTTCCTGAGCGAGAGGTTGATAGCAGCTCACTCCATATGGTTGAGCGACGAGGAGATAGAGCAGCTCGCGAAGAGAGGAGTTAACGTGGCCCACTGTCCGGTGAGTAACATGAAGCTATGCTCAGGCATTTTCAGATACCCCGAGATGCTGAAGGCTGGGGTTAACGTTTGCTTAGGGACGGATGGGGCTGCGAGCAACAACAGTCTGAGTATTCTGGAGGAAATGAAATTTGCAGTGCTTTTGCAGAAAGTTCACAGGTCGATGCCCGAATTCAGAGCAGAGGACGTTTTCGAGTCCGCAACTTTCAACGGATACAGGGCTCTCGGTTTAAAGGGTGGAAGGATTGATGAGGGCTACCTTGCAGACTTCTCACTCTATGATCTGAACACCGTTTCTTTCTGCCCCAACCACAGCTTACTTGCAGACATTGTTTACTCCGCAAGCAATTCGGTCGTTTACACATTCGTGAACGGCGTGCCGGTAGTGGAGGGAGGGTACTTCTTGGGAAGCAGGGAGGAGGAACTGAAGGTGGTAGAGGAGGCAAGGAGGGCAGCTGAGGAACTCGTTACTTTTTAACGCCTATGTGAGAGTTGGTTAGCTTTGTTAACTAGGCTGTGAATAATGGGAGTGTCGAAGAGATAAAAACACAAACAATAAAATGAGAATAAGGACAGAAAAAGTTAAACCATGAAGAAGACGAGAATAGCAGGCCTGCACTTCAGCGATGCCAGGCCGGTTGTCGGAGAAAAAGTCAGGATAACGGGTTACTTGCAGTGGTACGACGAGGAGACGATGAGGTGGATTCCTGCAGAACACAAGAAGGTCAAGCTGTTAGTGGACGGGATTGAGGTCTCAGAAACAGTGACGAACACGTTTGGAGAGTTCAACTTCGAAACGAGCTTTTCCGGAGAACACGAAGTAGAGGTTGTTTTCGATGGAACTCCCATTTTAGAAGGGTGTTCTGTGAAGAAGAGAGTAGTTGCAATGTCCGAGGACAGCAAGAAGAGGCTGATGAGGTTGGTCAGAATTACGGCAATCCTGATAGTTTTAGCTCTCTCAATCGTCCTTTTGCTCGCTGCAGTGTTCGAAAAAGGAATTTAGCGAGCTTCGTTGGATATCAACGGAGGTGCAGAGTTGAAGGTTCTCTGTCTTGTGAACACTTACGACAAGCTCAGGCTCCACGAAATACACCTGAGGAGCGTGGCGAGAGCGGCACCTCTCTGCTATGCTTTTGGGCTGCACCTCGCACTTCTTGACTTCCCCTTCTGGAAGAACGAGGAAGATGTCGTATCTCAGGTCGTGGATTATACGACCATAGGTGAAGGTGGCAAGTACCTCGAACTGCTGAACGACTCGGGAAAGTTCCACCTCCTCGAAAAAATTCCGGCCCACTTTGGAGAGGTCGTGGCAACAACATCTAAGCCAGATCCGAAAAAGAGGGTCAGTTTGAGAGAAGTCAGTTCCTTTAGCTCCGCAACATTTTTAATGGGACTCGGCAGAAAGGGGCTTCCCAGAGAAATCATGAAAAAAGCAAAATATCACTGGGATGTAACTGGTAGGGGCGTTAGCCTCGAAACCTGCACGGCCATGGGCGTTATAGTTACTATGGTCTCCGGTGCGGGGTGTTGCGATGGGTGAGCTCTCTAAACCAAGTATGGAGGACATACGACTATGCCCGACTCACGGGTACTACAGAGGCGAGAAGTGTCACTGCGGCTACGTTGGTGAGGTGATACTCGACAGGGTAAGGGTTGAAAAGCTTGGCAGGCTCGTTTCCGGTATTTTGAGACACTTCCCTGAAAGGTTCAAGCTCGAGATGGATGAGGACGGCTGGGTAAACTTCGACGACCTTGTCAGAGCTGTGAAAAGGAAGTATAGGTGGGCAAACCAGTGGCTAATAAAGGCGATGATCTACAGCGACGTAAAGGGGAGGTACGAGCTTAGAGAGGGAAAGATAAGGGCCAGGTATGGGCATAGCGTTAAGGTAAAGCTCTCTGACTACCCGGTGTGTGACAAGGAAAGACTTTACTATGGTACTGGGGAGGAGGAAGCTCATAGGTTACTCGAAATTGGAATAAAACCGGTAAATCAGGCTTACGTTCATCTCTCGACAACAATTGAAAAGAGTGAGGAGGTCGCGAGGCTGAGGACGGAAGATCCAATAATACTTGAGGTTGACGCCAAGTCTGCTGTTGAGGACGGTATAAGGATCATCATGGCGAACGAATACATAGCTCTGGCAGAGGAAATTCCTCCGAAGTACATCGTTAGGATGATGAGAGTTTAACAGGCTGGATGTCTGAAACCGGCCGACAACGTATGCAAGCTGACGTCGAGATCAAATCAAGAACAGGGAGAAAACGACGGCAAACAGTCCCGTGAGGAATATACCGTCGAAAGTTCCTGCACCTCCGATGCTTACGATTCCGCTTCCTATCTTGTCCGCTTCCTTCAGGTGAAGTATGTCAGCTCCAAACAGAACTGAGAGTACACCGGTAGAAAACGCCATTTTCGGGAGCAGAATCAGAGGATAACCGTAAACAGACAGAGCAAGGTAGTTCGATAAAGCTGCAATCGCTGGAGGAACGAAAACAGGCACAGCTATGCCAAGACCTCTGACTGGCCTCGCCTGAGTGTATATTATCGCTGTACTAATCAAAAAAGATAGAATCCACGCGTTAAGTGGGAGTTCGGGTAGAAGCTTTAACGCGAGGACTGCTGGAATTATACACCCACCAACGTTAACAGCCACGACGACTCTCCTCTTTTCCCTGATGGCGTAAATATAGCCGAAAAACCTGTAGTACCTCTCGATAGGCTTTCCCTCCATTTCGTACAGAGGTACGTTTATGAAGCTTCCTATTATTGCGAGAGTGAACACAGTCAAAGCCTGACTCCTGCTCATGTCGAACACGAGTTGGAAAACAGCAGAACTGGATAGAACGAAGAATACTGCGAGAAAAGGCAAGATTATCAGAAGGAGAAAGAACGGAAGAAGAAGTGGTGGAAACAGGTAGTCCGAGTAGTCTCTCATTTTTATAGTTCAATTTACACATTCTAGCAGCGCATCTTCTTTACCATCTTTCTATCTATTACGATGTAGTCCGAAACTGATTTCACGGTGTCGAATGGTATGATATAAAAACCGTCCTTCTTTTCGAGTTCCGGTATGTTCGTGTTCTTGGCCGGCCTAACTATCACACTCAGCAGGAGGCCGGTTTTCAGGTCTGCGGTTATGTTGTGCAAAATTCCGACGACTGTTCCATCAGACATTAGTACGGTTTTCTTTGCGAGACTTCTGGCAAACACTTGCATACGGGCTACTCAGGTTCTGCAACGTATATAAAGCTTTGGAATTCTCTCCAGCTCATGAGCGAGCTCAAGGACGAGATAATCGCAGTGCTCAAGAAACTGTTCGAGGAGTACGAGAGAAAGGGTACTGACTACGAAAAAGTGCAGTGGGAGCTCGACTACGTAATTTACCCGCACGTGGGTTCTTACCTCGCTACAGGGGAGCTGAGCAAGGAGGAGGGGAAGGAAGTATTCGAGTTCTGCGAGAGAAGGCTAAAGGAGCTTAGGGAGAAGGCTGGTAAGAGAGGGAAAATTGAATAAGAGGAATAACAGGCGTAAGAGTTATATTTCTGCTCACCGTGCCACTGGATGCAAACGGGAAGTTGTAAACGGGGTCGTGGCGTAGCCAGGAAGCGCGGCGGGCTCCAGCGGTGATGATGACAAACGGGTCTGCTGATCGGTGATGACCCGTTGGAGCGCTGACCCGAAGAGACCCGCAGGTCGTGGGTTCAAATCCCACCGGCCCCACTTTTTTCTCAGGTTTTGATTTTTGGCTTATTAGCTCAGTCTGGGTGGTAGCGTGATACTCGCTGACGACAGGGAGCCGGAGAGGATAATCCAAACACTCGGCTCTATGGGTGTTGAGGTGGAGAGAAAAAGGCTTGAAGTAGGAGACTACTGCGTTGTTAACGCCTCAGTGGAGGTGGCTGTAGAGAGGAAGAGCGTTAACGATTTTGAGAGCTCGATAATCGACGGCAGATTGTTCGATCAAGTACACAGGCTGCGCAGAAGGTATCCTCTCTCCTTTCTGTGCGTAATCGGCCCTTTCAATAGCTGGAAAGAAAGAATAAGTAAGGATGCCTATATCGGAGGAATTCTCAGTGTAGCTCTTACTGCCTTCGAGGCCTTCGAGAGTTTGAAAGGCATAGTCGTCCCTCTGAGGCTCGAAAGCGAGGAGGAGTTTTGTCTCCTGCTGAAGAACCTCGACAGAAAGGTCAGCTCCGGAAAGCTGAAAGTTTACCCTAGGATAATCAGAAAAGCTGAAGTGGACGACAGCATTGCAATGCTTACAGCCATACCGGGAATCGGCGTGGAGAAGGCGAAGAAGTTGCTCGAGAAGTTTGGAAGTATTCATGCAGTCGTAAACGCGAGCATAGCTGACCTCAAGAAGGTCGAGGGCATAGGCGACAAGCAGGCGAGGAGGATATATTACTTCGTTCGCGGGCTCAGGGTTAAATGATTGCTTAAGTGACTCTTACCACAAGTTGAAGTTCAAAACCCCCTCAATTTTTTCAAAGCCCTCTCTGCAGCCATTCTGTGCATCTCTGCGGCAAGATGTATGCCCCCCTCTATTCCTCTCGTCGCCAGACACGGGTAGAGTTGCGTGTACAGTCCTGCAAGTCTTGGTGCATCCTCCACCCTTGCCCTCTCCTCCGCTAACTTTCTTGCCACGAACTTCGTCGCACCGCAGAAGGCGCACCTTCTTACCTCTGCCTTCTCAATTCTTCCCTCTCTTATCGAAAATTCAAACTCAGGCTTCCCGTAACGCTCAAAGAACCACTCGAAACCCTCGACACTCCTGACGACGCAACAGATTTCTGGCATCAGCACCTTAACGCCTCTCTTTTCAGCAACCCTTCCAATCTGCTTCGCCGAGCCAGTCTTTCCTCTTTCCCCGGTTATTATAAGCAGCTCCGAAGAGCAATTCTCCGCAAGCAGAAGACTCACATCCGGGTGGCTCGCGTAGCATATGAGGATGTTGGATCTCAGCACATTTCGCAGATTTCCACTCTCCACGAGACTCTGAAGCTCTTCGATAGTCTCTATCACTTCTGGCAGATTTTCGGGCAGAACAGCCAAGTTGACTTCAAAGTGTCTGCTCATTTCTTTGGCACTCTGGTAGCCGTGAGCACCCCTGCCGAGGATGCCGACTCTCATCTCCATCCCCTCGGATACGACAGTTGGATGCTGAGATGGTTGCGGCGAACTTCAAGCTAAGAACTTACTTTCTCCCACTACCCACGAACTCTATCAGACTCTTCTTTACCTCGACGAATGGTCTGAGGTCGCAGAGCTTGTAAGGTGGCGTGCTGCTGAGGTCCGCTCTCACGAAGCAGTCACTGTGGGGTATCACTCCAAGAACGTGGTAGTTTCTCTCGACCTCTTCTAGTAGAGCTCTCGCTTCTTCGAAGTACTTGTTCACGACAACAGCAATCCTCTCTATTTCTATGTCTCCTGCGAGCTTTTCTATCCTTTTTAATGTCTCAACTGACCTTCTTCCCGGTTCTACGACGGCTATGAGTACATCAACTCCCTTAGCCGTTCCCCTACCCAAGTGTTCTATTCCCGCCTCCATGTCCAGTATCAGAACATCGTCGCTGAATATAGCGTGCCTGAGGATTGCCCTGAGAAAAGCGTTCTCCGGACAGAAGCACCCCTCCCCCCCTTTCTCTATCGTTCCGAGGACGAGCACCCTAACACCATCCTCGTTTCTTCTGGAATACTTTTCGAATACGTCGTCTACCTTGGGGTTGTACCTGAAGGCTCCGAAAGGGAGCTTGACCCTCTCCTCTATGATGTGCCTCAACGTGGAGAGCGGAGTTATCTCCTCTTCTATTCCGAGGGCAGAGGGAAGGTTTATCGAGGAGTCGCAGTCTATTGCAGTAACGCTAAATCCATCTTTCGCGAAAAGGTGAGCGAGTACAGCGGCGAGAGTGGTCTTTCCGACACCACCTTTTCCGGAGATTGCGACCTTCAGGGGTTTTTTACTTTTGTCCTTGTTTTCTTTACTACGCAAGTTTACGCGTGAATTTCTTGTATTTTCATCCACATTCGCGTTTTCACAAGCCCTTTCCATCGTCTTGGGTATAGTTCGTGGGTAATTTTACTTTTGTCTCTTATACCCGCGAGACTCTATCAGCCTAAACTTTAATCCTCTCGAAGAACACGTACTCAGGCTTTCCGTTTTTTAAGAATCCAAAAACCATCCTCTTCCTAACTGCACTCGCCACTCTCACGTGAGAGGCCATTTCGCTCGCCTTCATCTTCTCCCCTACCTTTATCAGGCTGGTGGAATGGGGCAGGTCGTTGGCACTCTCTACTTTCTCGTAAACTCTAAAGTCACTTCCGAACTTAAATCCTGTTTTCACGACGAACCTTCTTTTCTTCAGGTCCCTGTAAAAGATATACCTGATGTCGAAATTTTCCTCAGTTCTCCTCGCCTCCTCCAGCAACTCCTTCGCTGACACATCCAGCCTGAGGATGCCGGCCTCGTACAGGTAAACTGCCTCCACGAGCGAGAGAGTTACTACGTTTCTCGCCATGCTACCGTAGAAGTACCTTTCGAAGACGGAGGTTATTTCAGTTACAACCCTGTCCCCAGCAAAAACTCCGGTAAACGGCTCCGGTTCGCCCTCCTGCTCACCTCTTTCATCCCACCTGTCAAACCTGTAGTACGTAACATCACCTTCCTCGTCAACAACTGCTAGAATGCACTTCTTTTTTATCAATTCGGGAAAAACGAGTTCATCCCTTTCTGAGATGGGTATATAAATGTCTCTCCCAACGATTTTATCTCCACTCACCCTAACTTTGCGTCCCCGATCTCTGAGATCTCTATAAACGAAAAACAGAAGGACATTCTTCCTGTCGGAAAAGCACCACCTGAAAACTTCTTCGAGTCCAAGCTTTTTGTTTCCGAGGTAAACAGAGTTTCCTAAAGCTGCGAGGTACGCCACTTCTACCGGGTGGAGTACGACCTTTCCACCTCTCTCCACACCAAAACCTCTTCCTGCAAGACTCCTAGCTTTAGAAACTCCAGTTTTCTCAATGATCTCTATCCGCGTAGGAACCACTCCTTTTTTGTTTTCTTTCCAGTTTCCTCAATTTTCGCCAACCGACTTTCTATCCGTTCTCCTTATTCTTGTTTTCTAGCTTTTCCTTGTTTTTCGACTTGCTTTTTCTGATTGCCGCGACCTCATATCAACCTCAGCAGTACCTCTCAGTAGGGATATGAAAAATCCGCAGCAGTCGTGGACGTGTGGCCAGAGTCTTACGACCTCTTTCCACTTTCCGAACCTTCTACCCTCGAACTCTCTTATTCCACACCCCCTCCACCCTTCAAACCCTCTGATATTCCTTACCTTAACTCTAGAAACGTAATCTTCGAAGTCTGAGAGGTTACCCTCGTTTTCGTCGAATGTGATTGAGCACGTGGAGTAAAGGACTCTTTCCCCCAGACTCAGAGCGTTCTTTAGCATCTTTTTCTGTAGCCAAATTGTGGAAATGTACTTCTTCTCGTCAAACCTCCACTTGACGCACGGGTAGTTCCTGAGTGCTCCCGTGCTTGAGCAGGGTGGATCGAGCAGAACGCAATCTGCTCTCTTTGACGTACGGAATGTTGCTCCGTCTCCGAGCACACAATCGACAATCTTTACACCGAGCTGTTTCATTTTGGCCCTCATCCTCTCAAGCCTTTCGGGAGAGTTGTCAACTGCTACTATTCTTCCTCTGTTCTCCATCAGCATCGCGAGCTGCGAAGTCTTTATTCCTGGAGCCGCTGCGAGGTCAACGACGAAATCTCCTGGCTCCGGCGAGAGCAGGTGAGCTGAGAGAGCCGAAGCGAGATCCTGAACGACATACTTTCCCTTCTCGTGCCATTCGAGTGCTGAAGGGTGCTTCTCCCAGTTCTCCACTCTGAAAACATAGGGTAGGGGGGTTTCTTTGACGTCGCAGAACTTTTCGAGGTACCCTCTCACGCTCTCTACAGAAGCTCTGAGCTCGTTAACTCTCACGTATGTGGTGCTTTTCATGTTAGCGAGCATTAGCTTTATTGCCTCATCCCTTCCGAGCAACCTGAAGGCAAACCTCACGTACCACTCTGGGTGGTGATACTTTAAGGCGACTCTTTTCGTCAGGTTCAGCTTTTTAATTTCCCTTTCGAGGTCAATTTTCTCTGCCCTCCTCATTATGGCGTTTACGAGCGAAGCAGCACCCTTTCCGAGCCTTTTTTTGGCAATTCTAACGGCAGAGTCGGTCGCAAGGGCTGGATGAACATCGTGGTAGAGCATCTCGTACAGACCAATTCTTATCAGGTTTCTGAGCAAGGGATTCAGTTCTTTCATCCTTTTTCCTCTTAGGCACAGGTCTGCGAGGAAGTCTATTGTGTTCATTCTCTTTAGGGTCTCCATGACGTAAGCGTGAACGCTTCCTCTGACTCTGAAGTCGAGGAGTTCCGGATGCCTTCTTGACAGCCAGCCGATGACCTTCTTTATTGCCTCCTTTGCCGAGACTACCTCTTCCTCCACGATCACGAGGACCTCTGCCGCCACTTCCTGGGCTGTTAGCATGGTTTCACCTTGATCTTTTTATACGGTCCGGCTGAAAACGCTGAAGCGAGGCTAAAGTCTGTCGAACATCTTCGCTCCTGCGAAAACCGTTACAATCGAAAAGACTACGAGAGCTGACAGATCGATTATCGGATTTGTCGCACCTCTACCAGTTAGCACCCCCCTCAGTCCGTCGACCCCGTAAAACAGCGGGTTGAAGTAGGCGAGAGGCACGAGGAAGGACGGGAGGTTCGAAACGGGGAATATAGCTCCGGAGAGGAAAAAGAGCGGAAATATAACGAAGTTCATTACGAGTCCGAATCCGTGGAAGTCCTTTATTATCGCAGCGAAGAATAACCCCATCCCCGTGAAAGTAACAGCCATGAGCACGATGAATGGAATAGATAACAGGACCCCTTGAGGTTTAGTCGAGAATCCGAGGGGAATTGCCAGAACCAATATAGCCATTGCCTGAAGTATGGATGTCGTTGCGCTTCCGGCTATTCTCCCGCAGACGACAGCAACGTTTCTAACGGGTGCCACAGCTATCTCTTTGAGAAATCCGAACTCCCTGTCCCACAGAACTGAGAGCCCAGCGAAAGTAGAAGAGAAAATAACGGCCATTCCAGCGATTCCGGGAGTCAGGAAGCTTATGTAGCTCGTTCCGAAGAAGTTCACTTCTCTAAAACCCGAACCGAGAAATGCGAGGAACATCAGAGGCATGACGAGCGAGCTAAGAAATCTCGACTTGGCTCTAACTAGCCTTTTCATTTCCCTGAGCCACATAACGTAAATCGCCATGAGATCTCTCGTTGCATTCGTCATGTTCATGCACAATCACCCGTACTTTCCCATCATATCCGAACACTTCTTGCTCAATCCGCTATTCTCCTGCCGGTAAGTCTGACGAACACGTCTTCCAGGTCCGGAGTCTTCATCCTCACTGCCTTGACTCTTCCCTCACTAAGGACAGAGAAGAGCTGAGGTATTATCCTGTCACCGTTGCTTGTAAGGATCATTACAGTCGTGTCACTCGCGAGTACTTCCTTCACGCCGTCAAGTTCTCTAAGAGTGTTCAGCTCTTCCTCCATCACTTTTCCGAAGAACTCGACGTATATTGTGTCTTCTCCGAGTCCTCTCTTGAGATCTTCCACCCTTCCGATCTTCACTATTTTACCCCTGTCCATTATTGCTACGGTGTCGCAAAGCTTTTCTGCCTCCTCTATGTAGTGCGTGGTCATGAAGACCGTAACTCCCTCGTCCCTTAGCTTTCTTATGTATTTCCATATGTTTCTTCTCGTCTGAACGTCAAGGCCGAGCGTGGGCTCGTCGAGAAAAAGGACCTCGGGACGGTGGATGAAAGCTCTTGCCATTTCAAGTCTTCTTTTCATACCTCCTGAAAACTTCTCCACGAGTGTATCGGCCCAGTTTCTCAACCCGACGAGCTCAAGTCCTTTCTCTATCTTCTCCTCTCTCTCTTTCTTTGGCATTCCGTAAAGCATGGCGTGAAATTCGAGGTTCTCTCTTGCCGTCAGCTTGGTGTCGAGAGCCGGCTCTTGGAAGACTACACCTATTCTTTCCCTTACCTTGAGCTTCTCTTCCACGCTGAACCCGGCTACCTCGGCGTAACCAGAATCCGCTTTCAGCAGGGTCGTCAGTATAGCGGTTAGAGTTGTTTTTCCCGCCCCGTTTGGACCGAGCAGTCCGAAGACTTCTCCCTTCTTAACTCTGAAGGTTACTCCTCTCAGAGCCTGAATTCCATCGTAACTTTTCGAGATGTCCTCTGCGATTACAGCGTGCATGCAGAGCGTTTGACAGTATGGCTTAACTCGTTTGCGTTTTAGACTCTAGCGATCAAAACGAGAGGCTATAGAATCGGATTGTGGCAATGTAGCACTGCATGGACTACTAAATAGTAATGATAACAAAAAACAATAATAACAAAAACATAATCGAACATACTGACGAAAAACGACAAAAAGGAGTGAAGAAAGAGTCAAACGAGATGTATGACTTTGATACCGTACAGATCTACGTCATCCTACACCTCAAGAAAGCGGGAGTTGATTATGCCAAGATGATGGCGAAGCTCACAGGCTTACAGCTTGAAGAAATAAACAAAGCGATCTCTGGGCTCGTGGAACTCGGAATTCTGGAGAGGGACAGCGGAAGTGCGATAAAGAAAAGCAAAGCAAGGTTTAAAAAAGCCCACGAAGTTCACAAGCATCACACTTACTACAGACTAACGAGAAAGGGAACGATTTTTGCGAGGAAAATAGACATAGATTGGCTTAGAGAATACTTCAGAAGGGTTGCCGGTAATGACGTGATGCCGGCAATTCTAGAACTCTCTCAGAAAGGAAAGCTCGAATCGAAGAGGGAATTTGAGGAAGAGCTCAGAGAGCTCGGATTTCTGACGGAGAAGGGGAGACGAACAAAGTTCTTTCAGGCATTCTGTTACGTCTCTGGCTTAGACAGCTCAGAAGCGTAGGGAGAGCTTGGAAAAGCTGACAGGATGAAAGACAAATTTGAGGGGATTTCAAGAGGCGAAGGAGACGAAAAGGTCTAAATATATCCTCGTTTTTAAAACGTTTGAATGTTGTCTTCGGCTGCGAACAACAGGTTAAAAGTACTGTCCCTCAAGATTCTTGACTTGCTTTGGTTTATCAACGAGCTAAGGCCACCTTCGGAGATCGAGAAGAGGAAAAACACACTCGAGTACTACCTCTCCAAAATGAAGGACGATCACGAGAGAGCTGAAACTCTGCTAGAAATAGGCAAGCTCGAGTGTAGCATGGGTAGAAACGTGGATGCTGCAAGTAGGTTTTACGAGTGCCTGAGACTCTTCAGAAAGACGGGAGACAGACTTGGAGTTGGAAAGACTCTATACTGTATAGCTCTCCTACACATAGAGAGGGGAAAGATTGACAAGGCTGAAGAGGCTTTGGAAGAATGCATGCAGTTTGCTGACGAGTGCGACAGTCCTTGGCTTAAGGCGAGCAGCTATGAGCTGATGGCGAGAATTCTAATGAAGAAAGATGAGGTTGACGAGGCAGTTGGCAAGAGTCTGAAAGCGTTCGAACTCTTCGGCATAGTAGGTGATGCAGAGGGAATGAGCAAAGCTCTGCAAAACGCTTGTATCGCCTTGATAAAGAAGAAGGAGGTCGACAGGGCTATTGAACTACTGAGCAGGATAAGAGATATATGGAGGGACGAAGATGCATGTAATTTCGTCCTTTCAAGCCTTCAGCTCTCTTCTCTGCTACTCTCCCTCGGTAGGATAGGTGAGGCTGAGGAGGTTATGAAGGAAGTTAAAGGTGTCGGATGCGAAAACGATAGGCTTTCGGCTTTTGGAAACCTGATAAACGCCCTCATACTCGCGTCTGTTGGTAAAAAGGATGAAGCCGTAGATTTTGCAGAAAAGGGCAAGGAGGAAATGGAGAAGCTTTACCCGAGAAAAGATCCAAGATATCAGATAGCTGGGGAAGTTTTGAACGCTGTTAAATACTTGGCGTCGGTTTTTTAGTTTGGATTTAATTGTCAGGTTTAACTTTGGTTTGAACTTCATCAGGAAAAACTCTTTTTACCTTTTGGCGTATTCAATTTTAGCGAAACCATTATATTCAATATTTATCACGATAAAACATGGACTATGATGCCAAGCATAACCCTGTGCTCGAAAGGTATAGAGAACTGTGGAGGCATTCAATACAAAATCCGGAGGAGTTTTGGGACGGAATTGCGAGAAATCTAATCTGGAGAAGGCATTACAACAGAGTTCTTAGAATTGAACACCCCTATTGTTACTGGTTCGAGGGTGGAAAGCTGAACGTAAACGACAGCATATTTTCCAAGGACAGAGGAAACAGGAAAAATCATACTGCCCTTATATGGGAGAGCGAAAACGGTGAGAGTGAAATTCTATCCTATGGAAGGCTCGAAAGGCTTGTGCAATCTTTTGCAGGTGGTTTGAAGGACTTCGTCGGGAGAGGCGACGTCGTAACACTCTATATGCCCATGGTCCCCGAAGCCATGGTTGCAATGCTAGCATGTGCGAGGATAGGTGCTGTTCACAACGTTGTGTTCGCCGGGTTTGGCAGGGAGGCTCTGGAAGAGAGGATGAAGATGACAGGTTCAAAGCTTCTGATAACGGCCGACGTGGGCTATAGAAGAGGCAGAAAAATCAGGTACTGGGATGTCGTCAAAGAGGTAGATGCCGAAAAGGTCGTTCTCGTAAGGGAGGGGCTCGAAGGAGACTTCCACAGGTTCGATGATCTGAGCAGTTCCGGGAAGGTAAAACCTGAGCCCGTAAATTCAACTGACCCCCTCTTCATCCTTCACACGTCAGGCACGACTGGAAAGCCGAAAGGCGTTGTTCACGCAGCTGGTAGCTATGCCGTGTGGTGCTACGCCCACGTCAAGTGGCTGTTCGACTTCAGGAAGGATGACATCTTTTTCTCCACCGTTGACATAGGCTGGATAAACGGGCACAGTTACGGGACCTACGGCCCTCTGCTCAACGGAGCTACGATTTTGTGGTACGAGGGGGTGCCTGACTACAGAAACGCCTGGTGGAGGCTTGTGGAAGAGTATGAGGTTACCAAGATGTGGGTGGCTCCAACTGCTGTGAGGCTGCTAATGAAGTCAGGGTGCGTAGGCGACCTCTCAAGCCTCGAACTCCTCGTCAGCGCTGGGGAGATACTTGGTAGAAGTGCTTGGGAGTGGCTCGTCGAAGTTACTGGTGGGAAGTGTCACGTCGTTGAGACTTGGGGGCAGACGGAAAACAGCGGCTACATAACCTCTCCCGTCGGTTTCGGTCTAGGAGGGATCGTTTATAGGCAAGGCTCCGTTGGGCTACCCCTACCCAGTATAGATGTCGCAATTTTCGACGAGAATGGCAAGGAAGTGAAGAGAGGTGAAAAAGGCTACGTTGTTGTGAGGAGTCATTCTCCAGCTTTTATGGCATTCCTCTGGAACGACGATGGGAGGTACAGGGAGTACTATGAGAGGTTTGGGGTTTACATGACTGGCGATTACGGCTACATGGACGAGGACGGCTTCGTTTACATACTCGGAAGAGTGGACGACGTCGTGAAAGTTTCTGGGTATAGACTCAGCCCCTATGAGGTCGAGAACGCCGTAAGTTCGTGTGATGCCGTTGCGGAGTGTGCTGTGGTTGCTAGACCCTCAGAAGTAAAAGGTCACGAGCTCGTCGCTTTCGTCGTTCTTAAGGACGGGTACGACCCTTCAGAGGAGCTAAGAGACAACATAAAAAAGACCGTTAGGGAGAAGGTTGGAGCTATAGCCGTGCCCGAAGTCGTGTTCGTTGAAAAACTTCCAAAGACGAGAACGGGAAAGGTCGTGAGAAGAGTTCTCAGAGCCCTCCTTAGTGGAGGAGAGCTGGGAGATGTTTCTACGTTTGAAGAGGGAGATGTAATCGATCATATAAGGAGGGTGTTGGATCAGGGATGATTGTTAAAAATATTTTATAAAGATTAAATTTTTAAGTCTTTCACGTAAACTTCTCCTTCCTCGCTCTCAGGCTCCTCCACCCTTCCGACTATCCTTCCGTCAACGATTCCGCTCTTCTCGAGCCTCTTAGCCTCCTCCTCACTCATGATTAGCGAGAAACCCATACCCATGTTGAAAGTTCTGTACATCTCATCCTCCTCGACATTCCCGAGCTCCTGGATTACCCTGAAAATCCTCTGAGGTTTTAGCGGTCTTTCTATGACGTATCTCAATTTCTTAAGTCTAAGGAGGTTTAGCAGCCCACCCCCGGTTATGTGCGCCATTCCTTTAACCTCGAACTCCTTCAATACTTTTAGCACTTCCACATATATTCTCGTCGGCCTGAGAATTTCCTCCCCATAGCTTGTGCCGTTCTCGAATTCCTCTCTATAGTCGATTCCCGCCCTTTCGAGAACTTTTCTGATCAGAGTTAGGCCGTTGCTGTGCACACCACTGCTCGGTATGCCGAATATCACGTCTCCTGGCTGGATGTTTCTGCCGGTGATGAGTTTGTCCCTTTCCACGAATCCTATTGCAGTCCCCGCCAAATCGAACCCCTTTACCATGTCTGGTAGAGTTGCCGTCTCCCCTCCAACAAGTGTTATGTCTGCGATTTCGCATCCCTTCTCTAAACCTTTCGCAATCTCGGCCATTATACTCTCATTCGGTTTCTCTATAGCTATGTAATCAACCATCGCTATTGGCTGAGAACCAACAGCTATCAAGTCGTTCACGTTCATAGCAACGCAGTCTATACCTATTGTGTCGAACCTTCCAACTTTCTCCGCCACCATTATTTTGCTACCAACACCGTCGGTCGTTATCGTGATCAGGAGATCGCAGAGTGGCAGCAGAGTTACTGCACTTGCGTAGTGGTTCGTAAGCACTGGCTCTCCAACACCCCTTCTAATGTGCTTTATAACGGAGGCAAGAGCTCTGACAGCTTTCTCCTCCTGCTTTATATCAACTCCAGCATCTGCGTATCTCATAGATTCGAAGAAGCAAGAAGTGTTAATAAGCTGTTTTTAAAGTTGCAGACATAGAAAAATTAATTTTTGAATCTCTAAATCTTTAATAATATCATAATGAACTCGTAACCTCGCGATGCAAATACTTAGCAAGTCTTCAACCTCAATAACTTTTGACCTTCAAAAACGGTATTAACCTTTATGTCTCCCTCTGCAATCTTCTCACACCATCCCACTAGTTTTGCTTTGCTCACACCCTACAACTACCAAACCACACTTTTCCCTACACATTAACCTGAAGTAAGTTAGTGTGTGAAAGTTTTTGTAAAAATTATAAATTCTATGAAATTTAATATTAAAAAATAGTAAAAAATTTTTTATAACCTATAGTATGAAAGACCCAAGCTAAGGAGGTGAAAAAGGCGTGCCGTTCGTGCTGTTTAAGTGCGACGAGGCAATTCCCGAAAGGGAGAAGCACTGTTACGTAAAAGCTCCCGGAGAGGACGTGCACGAGTACTTACCGGCAGCAAACATTGCTACAATTCCAGGCTCTTTAACCGAGAGAGGTTGCTCTTACTGTGGAGCAAAGCTTGTGATAGGTGGGGCGATAAAGGACTGTATCCAGATGATCCACGGACCGGTGGGTTGCGCATACAACACTTGGCACACCAAGAGGTACCTGAGTGACAACGACAACTTCCAGCTCAAGCACGTTTGCTCTACCGACATGAAGGAAGTGCACATAGTCTACGGCGGGATGAAGAGGCTCGAGAAGGCTATAAAAGAGGCTTTTGAGGCATATCCAAATATTAAGAGGATGATAGTTTATCTAACCTGTCCCACAGCGTTGATAGGCGACGACATAGACAGAGTTGCGAAGAAGGTGATGAGAGAACTTGGGGACGTTGACATATTCTGTGTTAGCTGTCCCGGTTTTGCTGGTGTGAGCCAGTCAAAGGGTCACCACGAGTTTAACATGGAGTGGATGAGAGGCAAGGTTGGAGAATACGAGCCTGAAATAACGAGCCCCTACACAGTCAATCTCATTGGAGAGTACAACATCCAAGGCGACGGCTTCGTCTTCGAGGACTACATGAGGAGAATGGGAATACAAGTCATAGGGCACTTCACGGGCAACGGCTCTTACGACATGCTCAGGGGCATGCACAGGGCCAAGCTAAACGTCGTGATATGTGCGAGGTCAGCTGGTTACATAGCCAACGAGCTGAAGAGGAGATACGGAATTCCGAGGCTGGATATAGATCCTTGGGGATTCGAGTACGTTGCTGAGGGTATAAGGAAGATCGGAGCATTCTTCGGCATAGAAGACAGGGCTGAGAAGTTGATAGCGGAGGAAACTGCGAAGTGGAAGCCCAAGCTCGACTGGTATAGAAAGAGATTAGCTGGCAAGAAGATCTGCATATGGACAGGGGGTCCAAGGCTCTGGCACTGGGTCAAGGCCTTCGAAGACGAGCTCGGCATGAGAGTTGTAGCAATGTCATGCAAGTTTGGTCACCCTGATGACTTCGAAAAGGCGATTTCAAGGGGCAGCGAGGGTACGATCTACATAGATGATGGGAACGAGCTTGAGTTCTTTGAAGTAATAGAGATGGTAAAGCCCGACCTCATCTATACTGGACCAAGAGTAGGGGATCTCGTGAAGAAGCTTCACATACCTTATCTGAACGGACACGGAGAGCACAACGGCCCGTACATGGGCTTTGAAGGCTTCGTCAATATGGCGAGAGACATGTACAATGCAATCTATTCTCCCCTCTGGGAGCTTGCTAAGGAGGACATCAGAAATGACGAATGGATGGAGGAGTTAGAGGAGGAAGACGGAGGAGAGGAGTCTGGAGCGGACTTTTCCGGAATGGAGTCCGGGGAAGTTGGTGCTGAGGGATGAGGCTGATGATGGATGTAAGCGGGCCGGTTGCAGCCTGCTGGGTGTTTTGGATGAGGCGGGGTGAGCCGTAATGCCGGGCGATAAGTCCGGAATAGATGATCTAGCAGAAAAGATATACTTGTTCATACAGGGAAAGTGCCTCTGGCAGTTCTTTCCGAGGGAGTGGGACAGAAAGGCAAACATAGAGGGGATAATGGGCATGGCTGCTGAACTGATTGTAAATCCTAAGCTCCCCCAGCCCGAAACCCTTGTAGATAGATATTACTATGTTGAAGCAAAGCTCCTCGTCTCCGACATAAAGAAGGAGTTTCCTCAAGTTCTTGAGCTTGGGGAGGACGAGAAGAGGGAGCTCATGGAGAGAGTAAAGCAGAAGCTGCTTGAGGTTATGGTTTTGAAGTCCATAAACCCGGAGCTCAGGCTTTCGAGTTATTAGCCCGATTAGATGGTTTGGTGGTGCAAAATGGGTGTGGTTCTGGTTGAAAAGCCGAGAGAGGGCGTAATAAACCCCATGTACAACTGTCAGCCCTGCGGTGCCCAGTATGTCTGTATAGGCATTAAGGACTGTATACCACTTGTTCACGGCGGGCAGGGATGCTGTACATTCGTTCGACTCCTGTTTGCCCAGCACTACAAGGAGAACTTCAGTATAGCTTCCACTTCCCTTCACGAAGACGCAGCAGTCTTTGGTGGTATGAAGAAGATTGAAGAGGCCGTTAAGGTTCTTGTAAGGAGGCATCCAAATCTAAGGGTAATTCCCATAATAACGACGTGCTCAACTGAAACCATAGGAGATGACGTTGAGGGCGTTATAAGGAAGCTGAAGAGGACGTTTCTTGAAAAGGAATTTCCTGATAGGGAAGTTTACCTCATACCAATACACACGCCCAGCTACAGCGGTAGCCATGTAAAGGGCTACGACACCGCGATGTTCTCTCTCGTAGCGTATCTTGCTGAAAAGAGCGAACCGAACGGCAAGGTCAACGTATTTACTGGATGGATGAACCCAGGAGATATCAGGGAGATCAAGCACATTCTAGCGGAGATGGGCGTGGATTATATACTTCTAATGGACATAGAGGGGTTCGACAGTCCGATAATGCCGGATCGCTCCGGATTTGCAACGGGAAACACGACTGTTGAGGACATAAGGGATACAGCAAACTCCACAGCATCTATCGTTTTATGCAAGTACGAAGGGTTCAAGGCTGCTGAGTTTCTGGAGAAGAGGTTTGGTGTTCCTGCAGTTGTTACGCCTACACCCATAGGAATAAGAAACACGGACATGTTCCTCAAGAACCTGAGGAGAATCACTGGTAGGAGGATCCCAGACTCACTCGTGGAGGAAAGGGGTAGAGCGATAGACGCGATGGTTGATTTGGCACATATGTTCCTTGCTGACAAGAGAGTAGCGATATACGGCGATCCCGACCTTGTTATTGGTCTTGCACAATTCTGCGTGGAGTGCGAGATGAAGCCCGTACTATTGCTGTTTGGAGACGACGCGAGCAAGCACTATGCGAAGGACGAGAGGTTGGTTGAACTTGAGTCGAAGGTAGAGTATGATATAGAGGTGGTTATGAACGCGGACTTCTGGGAGCTTGAAAGGAGAATTAAGGACGGGTTAAAGCTCGACCTAATACTTGGCCACTCAAAGGGCAGGTATGTGTCTATAGACTACGGAATTCCGATGGTGAGAGTTGGCTTTCCAACTTTCGACAGGGCTGGGTTATGGAGGTATCCAGTAGTTGGCTACAACGGAGCGATATGGCTAGCAGAAACGATAGCGAACACAATATTCGAGGACATGGAGAGAAGAAAGGACAGGGAGTGGATACTGAACGTGTGGTGATGGAAGGTGGTCGAAATGCTATCTTTAGCAATTCTGATGGCGATTGTAGAAATTTTCGGAGCTATTGTTGGAGCTGTTGCTTGCAGAAGAAGTGTCTTGACGTACTTCGCTCTCGGATTCGCAGCTTCTATGGCTATTTTCGACATGCTGCCCGATGCGGCAACTTCGAGCTCGCTCGCATATCCGCTGTTTTTGCTCGGACTGGCGTTTGTATCTCTTGCCTGGTACCTTGGGGAGAGAGTGAGATTTGCAGCAGTGCTTGGAATGGGATTCCACGACTTCTTCGAGGGGGTACTTGCAAGCTTCGCTTTAACTCCCCTGACTGCTGCAGCATTAATCCTGCACAAGCTGCCTGAGGGAATGGCCGTTCTAGCCCTACTTGAAGGAAACACGAGGTCAGCGCTTAAGGTTGTCAAGGTCATTCCTGTCGCTCTGCTGATACCGGCCGGAGCTTTGGTGGGCGAGGCTTTTTCCGGTTTTTCAGTGCTCATTGCGTTTTGTGCTGGAATAGTTTTTGGAACGACTGTGAGGCTGATGATAGAAACCAGTGGGAACGTCAGCACTTCATCGGCAGCATCAGCGGTTGCCGGGGCCATCATCGCCGCTCTAACTGCTCTGGTGGTCTGATCTTCTTTTTATTTTATGAATAAACTAATGAAAGAGGTGTCTTATTTGCTCAACACAGTTTTTCGGGGAAGACTTAGCGAGCTGATGGAAGAGGTTAGAAAGGGTAAGATAGGGACAGAGTTACAGGGAACGCACACTCGGCCTTGTAAGTTCTGGACAGCTCTGAAGGTTCTGAGCGGAGTCAGAAACTCGATCGTAATAGCCCACGGGCCGAGGGGCTGTGCTTACGGCGTGAAGAGGGCTTACAAGCTCACGAACTGTAGGAACAGCGGAACACCATACGAAGCTGTTGTGTCTACGAACATGGATGTTAGGCAGATAGTTTACGGTGGAGAGAAGGAACTCAGAGGGGCGATACTTGAAGTTGACAGGAAATACAAGCCCGATGTAATATTTGTTGCCACGAGCTGCGCTTCTGGCATAATCGGAGATAACGTCGACGCAGTAGTAAAGGCGGCTCAGAGTGAAGTCAGAGCAGAGTTAGTAGCTGTGCACTGTGAGGGTTTTTCCGGAGAGTATAGGAGCGGGTTTGACCTTGCTTTTGAAAAACTCGTGGAGCTAATGGAGGAACCAACTCCTCAGAGTAGAGAGGAACTGAGCGACTCTGTCAACATAGTCGGAGGGAGAATGGGTCCTGAGAGGACGGAAGTCGACACTGACGTAAAGGAGCTCATCAGGCTCGTTAGGGGTATGGGTGCCAAGGTTAACGCGGTTATAGCGGGGTACTGCACGCTGGAGGAGCTTAGAAGGGCCCCAAGCGTGGCTGTGAACTGCACGAGGTGCTTAGAGTTTGGATACGCCATAGGCATGAAGATGCTGGAGAAGTTTGGTACACCATTAAACTCGACAATACTGCCCTACGGAATAGCAGCCACGGAGAGGTGGATAAAGGGAGCAGCAGAACACCTTGGTATGGAGGAGAAGGCTGAGAGGCTGATGGAGGAAGAGTACGATAGAGTAAAGACGGAGTTCGAGAGAGCGAAAGAAAATCTTGAGGGCATGAGCGCGATAGTTGAAGGGCACGATGCCGTTAGAGCTCTCGCTATAGCTCATATGCTCGAGATAGACTTCGGCATGGACGTTGTGATCTACAACTTTCACCCGTGGAGTACAAAGGCGAAGAGAACGAGCATAGACTACGTTCTTGAAACCGGAATGGATCCGGAAATCGTCATAACAGAGGGGACAATAACCTTCGGCAAGTACGAGTCGATGAAGCAGCTTGAGGAGGAACTTCTAAGCTTGCTTGAGCTTGACGGTGAGAAAGATGTCGTCTACTTCGGCTCCTCCTTGAGTTTCCCGAGCGTACCACTTGTTGATTTAAACGCGATACTCAATAGACCTCGCTTCGGATATCGGGGAGCCTTGAGAATAGCGAAATGCATAAACACTGCTTTCAAGAGGTTCAGGGCTCTGAAGGCTCTTAACAGACCTTTGAGGAGCAGGCTATTCAGGGAGATGGTTTACCCAAGAGACTCAAGCACCGTCGGGTGTGCAAATCTTGCACTAAAGATGGCATGTGAGGTTCCCGATCCGACCATCTACGCTCGTAGGTAATAATTGGTGATTTGTGGCTAGGTGATTGTGTTGACGGAGGCTAGAAGAGCAAAGGAACCGGCGTTAAGAGAGGCCACCTTTCCTGACTGCAACTATAGCTTTGACACCTTTAGCAGCTGCGCTCTTGAGGGGGTTGCAAGTGTCATAGCGGGGATAGTTGGAGCAAGCATCGTTATCCACTCTCCACAGGGATGTGCCATGACTGTCTCCTCAGCCTACGATGCTCACGAAGTCGATATGACAAGGAGGAAGGTTGCCTGCACACGTCTTTTTGAGAATGAAGTCGTTATGGGCGCATCCAAAAAGTTAAGGGACACTGTGGTGCTGGCAGACAGAACGTTCGGCACGGAGGTAATATTCGTTGTAGGTACATGTGCTGCAGACATAATCGGGGAGGATATAGACGGGCTTTGTAAGTCTTTGCAGAAGGAGGTTAGAGCTAGGCTCGTGCCCGTACTTGCTGGAGGGTTTAGGGGAAATGAGTACGACGGCATGGAGGAGTGCCTCGCGAGACTAATGGACTTAGTAGATACTTCGGCGGAGGCTAGAATCAATCGTTCTGAACTAAGCAGGTTGAGTGAGTTTGAGTTATCCTCTAGGTCTAAACAACCCAAGTTACCAAGCTCATACGGCTTGTTCTGTGAAGGTAAAACAAATTCAAAACCGAAGAAGTTCGTCAACCTTGTGCTGCCTCAAGCGAGCGTCAACCCAACGTGGTGGGCGGATCTGTACTGGGTGGTTAGCGTTTTGGAGCGCATGGGTGTTGGAGCAAGAGTACTGACACACAACACACCGCTCGAGGAGCTGAAGATGGTTGGTGAATCCGAAGGAAGCCTGCTGATGAGCTTAGATTCAGGCTACGGATTCGCAAAGAGGCTGGAAAAGGAGTTTGGAGTATCAATTTTGCTCGAAAACGTGCCTTTGCCCGTTGGAGTAGAAAACACGAAGAGGTGGCTGATGGAACTCGGAGAGTTCTTCAGCAGAGAGGATGTGGCAGAGGAAATAGCAAGGAGGGGTGAGGAGAGGGTGCTTAATATTCTAAGGAAGAGGGCGCTGATGATCGTGCCTAGATACCACAACCTGCAGGTTGCAGTGTGCTCAGATGCATCCATGGCAATTAGTCTACTGAGGATGCTTTCGAGCGAGCTGGAGATGATACCTGAAGCTGTGGCTATCAGAGAATGCAGTAGGATGAGTTCAAACCATGTGAGAATATTGCTGAAGAAAGAGCTTATGGAGCTCGGGCTGGATTCTCTTGTAATTTTTGATGCTGACGGCTACAAGGTGAGCAGAATGCTGGAAGAAGTGGAAGTCGATGCTGTTTTTGGCTCTGCATGGGAGAAGTACATCGCCGAAAAAGCTGGAGTTAAGCTTGCATTTGACATATTCACACCAACAAACAGGGATGTCTATTTAGATAGACCTTACTTTGGTTATGAGGGAATGTTGAACATGCTCGAGATCGTTGCGAACGATTGGGAGAGAGCTTTTAGATCAAAGAAAATAGTTTATTAAAAATTTTTATAAATTAAATTTAAAATTAACGAGCTCCGACCTCAACGACCTTGCTCCCTCTCGCCATCGAAACGACTCCAGTTTTAACGAACTCCTTTATGCCGTACTGTCTCATTAGGTTTGTGAACGCATCGATCTTGTCCTCATCTCCCGTAATCTCGATTATCAGGCTATCTCTCGCGACGTCGACTATCCTTGCCCTGAATATGTTCGCTATCTCAATTATCTCCCCCCTGTTCTCAGCAGTGGCAGCAACCTTTATCAACGCAAGAATCCTGTTAACGCTATTCTCACTCAGGTCGCTAACCTTTATAACCTCTATCAGCTTGTTGAGCTGTTTTATGACCTGTTCTACAGTTTTATCGTCTCCATTTACAACGATAGTCATCCTCGAAATATCTTCTCTCTCAGTAGTTCCAACAGCCAAGCTGTCGATGTTAAAACCCCTCCTCCTGAATAAGGAGGAAACTCTCGCGAGAACTCCGGGCTTGTTTTCAACGAGAACCGCTATGACGTGCTTCATTTCCACCACCTTAATACTCCTCGTCTATAATCTCCTTGAGCGAAGCCCCAGCCGGAACCATCGGATAGACATTCTCTAACCTTTCAACCCTGAAGTCTATAACGACTGGCATGTCGTCGATCTCGAACGCCTGCTTTAGAGCGTCTTCGACTTCTGAAGGTTTCTCTACTGTCATTCCAATCGCTCCAAAGCCTTCTGCGATTTTCTCGAAGCTCATTTCCTTACACCTCAGGCAAGTTTCAGAGTACCTCTCGTCGTAGAACAGCTCCTGCCACTGCCTAACCATACCCAGAAACATGTTATTGAGTATACAGACCTTGACGGGGATCCTGTAGTCAACGCAAGTAGCAAGCTCCTGAATGTTCATCATGAAGCTCCCGTCTCCAGCTATGTCGACAACAGTCTTGTCCGGAAAAGCGACTTGGGCTCCCATTGCCGCCGGAAAGCCGAAGCCCATTGTCCCTAATCCACCACTTGAGATGAACTGTCTCGGTCTCTCCACCTTGAAGAACTGGGCAGCCCACATCTGGTTCTGTCCAACTTCTGTCGCGACTATCGCGTCTGGCTTTAACTCATATATCTTTTCTATGACGTATTGGGGCTTTATCGTGTTTCCATCTTGTTTGTACTTGAGGGGGTACTGCTTCCTCCACCCGTTGACTTTATCCTCCCACTCCTTCCTCTGCTTGTACTTCACGTACTTTACGAGCTCGCCCAAAACAAGCTTTGCATCTCCAACTATTGGCACGTCAACTCTAATGTTCTTTCCTATCTCAGCAGGATCGACATCTATGTGTATTATCTTAGCCTCTGGAGCGAACTCGGAAACCTTTCCGGTAGTTCTATCACTAAAGCGGCATCCAACGGCTATTACGAGGTCAGCCTCCATTATCGTGTAGTTTGCGTACTTGGAGCCGTGCATACCTATGAAACCCAAACACAAAGGATGGGTTTCGGGCATCGCACCCTTGCCCATGAGCGTAGTTACGACGAAAGCAGGGATCGTTTCGGCTAACTTTCTGAGCTCTTCTCCAGCGTTTGAGAGAATAACTCCGCCCCCAGCAAGTATAACTGGTCTCTCACTTTTCATTATCAGCTCAGCAGCCCTTTTTATCTGCTTTGGATGTCCTTTGAGCTTCGGTTTATAACCAGGTAGCTCGATTTTTGGCGGATATTCGAACTCTATGTCCGCCATTGTAACGTCCTTTGGCAGGTCTATCAGCACCGGCCCGGGTCTGCCGGTTGAGGCTATGTGAAAAGCTTCCCTGACTATTCTGAGCAATTCATTGGGTTCTGTTGCTAGGTAGTTGTGCTTGGTTATCGGCATGGTTATGCCAGTCGTATCAGCCTCCTGAAAAGCATCATTCCCTATCATCGACCTCGGAACCTGACCAGTCATTACGACGAGAGGAGATGAGTCCATGTAAGCGGTGGCTATTCCTGTGACAGTGTTCGTCGCTCCCGGACCGGATGTTGCGAACGCAACTCCTGTTTTGCCTTTTGCTCTCGCGTATCCGTCTGCTGCGTGAACAGCTGCTTGCTCATGCCTCGTGAGTATATGCTCTATGTTCGAGTCATAAAGAGCGTCGTAGACCTCTATTATCGCTCCTCCAGGTATTCCGAATATGTGCTCAACACCCTCATGCTCCAAAGCCCTGACGATAGCGTCTGCAGCCCTCATAAAACCACCTTTAAACAAAGAATTAATTTATTTACTGTACGGCAATTACGCCGATAATAACGGCTACCGGCAAGAGGAGAACAGACTTAGCTCTCATGCCGGTAGCCATGATGACTGGAAGCTTATGGGGTTTTAAATAATTTTTGGTTTTAAATTGGTTTGGGGGT
>JAMOMT010000138.1 GCA_027066965.1 Archaeoglobaceae archaeon | reverse complement strand
TGGATAGTTTAAATAAAAAACCAAATTGGTAAGTCAGAAAACAAAAGAGCTACTTACCTCTTCTCTCCTTGGACTTCGGCCTTAGGCCCTTGTAACCGCATTTCCTGCAGGTTTTTGCCTTCATGGGATTTCTCGCATTACACCTCATGCATATCTTGACCCTGAACAGTCTCGCCTCAGCCTCCGGAAATCTTGCCATTTTGAGTCCCTCCTTCGCAGTTTAACAAAGCCGTCAGTATAAATAGATGCCGGTCTAAGAATTGGAAGTGCGCCGGCCGGGATTTGAACCCGGGGCGGGGGCGTGGCAGGCCCCTGTGTTAGCCAGGCTACACCACCGGCGCTCTTTGCTGATTTTCCCAGAACGCTATATAACCGTTGCGCTCCCGAGTTTAGAGAATTAAGCTGCGAAATTAAACCGTCAACCTAAAACGCAAAAACAAATAAAAAATTAGCCCCTGTAGGCCTCACCAAAGTCGAACTGTATTTCCTGACTTATTATGTCTCCAACCTCGCCTAGCATGTTGACGAACTTCTGGTAGGAGTCTATGAAGCTAACGACGCTCTCCATGCTGTTAAGCTTCTTCTGAAGCTCGCTCAGCTCGTTTACAAGAGTTTCGTTCATCTCCCCACTGAGCTGCATCGCCATGAACTCCCTCTGCTTCTCCTGAAAAACGGCAAGGAGCTTCTGAGCTTCCTCGTCCTGTTTCAGCACGTTTTCTTTCTCCAGAAATTCTTTATACTCTTCGGATTCCAGTATAGCACTCGCAAGAGCGAGGGCTTTTTCTCTAACGTCTTCCGATACAATCTTCAACACCTAACACCAAACCTTTTTCACTCAGTTTTTTCATACTATTTTAATGTTTCTGACGCTCGCGATGACGTTTTCTCGATTCGGCAAATCCGATTTTTCGATAATAGGTCAAAGAAAAAACTAACTCTCCTCTAGGGTTAGAGCGTCTTTCAGTCTAAGCTTGCCCGTGTATAGGGCGGATCCGAGCACCACTCCCGCAGCTCCAGCCTCCTTCACAGCCTTCACATCTTCCAAACTCGAAACTCCTCCCGCAACATAAACCGGTAGCCTAACTTCTCTAACAACTTCTTCTATAGCTTCAAGCTTGATCCCCTTCATAAGTCCTTCTACGTCAACATTGGTGTAAAGGAGAGAGACCTCACAATCTCCATACACTTTCGCCAGCTCGACTGGAGAGAGGTCGGTTTCCCTCCTCCAGCCGTCGACGACGACCTTCCCACCCTTCGAGTCGACAGCCACCATTATTCTACCAGGATGCTCCCTTGCGAGGGCTTTAACGGCTTTAACATCCCTGAAGGCTAGGGTTCCTAATATAACTCTGTCTATTCCACGGTTCAGTAGCCTCTCTGCAACATCAATGTCCCTTATTCCTCCTCCGACCTGCATCTCGACTCCTGTCCTCTCCTTGATCTCCAGAATTACGTCCTCGTGAAAGAGTTTGCCACCAAAAGCTCCGCTCAGGTCTATGACGTGGAGAGCTCCTGCTCCTTCCTCAACCCACCTCACGGCCACTTCAACGGGGTCTTCGAGTTCGACAAGAATGCTGTCGGCCTTTCCCTGCTGTAACTGCACACATTTACCATCTTTAAGGTCGACGGCGGGAATTACCTTGAACGGCAAGCTTTCACCCCGAATTCTCGATTATTCTCCCGTA
>JAMOMT010000137.1 GCA_027066965.1 Archaeoglobaceae archaeon | reverse complement strand
TCACAGCTGAAACAACCTCGAGAGTCAGAGTGGAGGGAGGGTTTTCGGCCTCCAGCGTGAAGTAGTCTGAAGAAAGAGATTTCAGCTTTTCGAGCTTTTTGAAGGGTCTTCTCTCGCTTCTGCCGTCAAAAATCAGGATTTTTGGATAGATTCCGGAGGAGAGGAAATTGTAACTTACGACGTCTCCAACACATGCTACGGGATTTTTGACCTCCAGCACGTCGCTCACAATTCTTCCGTAAGGTTTTTTCAGCTCCTTTCTGAGTCTTTCCGGAAGTCTAAGCATTCTTCCACCGGTTTCGTTTTCCTTTGTTTTAAATTTAATTTCCCGCTATTAGTTACAAAATTTAAAGTCATTAGCTAAATTAAAAATAAATTTAAAATCACCCAACCTTTAGGGCGTACTTGCCCGGAATCTTTATGGCGAGTCTTTTTGCTATGATGCTCTTTTCTGGATCTATGACGACAAGATAACCATACCACTCCTTCGTAAGCTCGGTGCTACCGCAGTTTTTACACACATCTGAGTTCAGGTTTATGAACTTGCACTTCCTGCACGCGAGTTCGGTCACTTCCCACCCTCCTGCAGCTTCTTTATGTCCTCCTCAATCCACTTCAGGTTTCCAAGCCAAGGTTGCCTCATCGTAAGCCCTATCTTACTCCTCTCGGGATCTCTCTCCTTCAAGCTCAAAGCAACAATCCTCGCTCTAACGAGGTCTCCTTCGGCAAGGCTCTTTCCAGTCTCCTTACCCACCAGTCTCTTGTTCTTCTCGTCGTAGACCATGTAGTCGTCTGTAATCTGGCTCATGTGTAGGAGAGCGTCGAACGGGCCAATTGAGACGAAAGCACCGAAGTCGACGACCTCCACGACCTGCCCTTCCACGACCTCATGCAGTAGGGGTTTGAATACAATAGCTGTGAATTCAACGTCAAAGTAAACAGCCCCATCTCCCTCTATTATCCTCCCCTCGCCAATATCGTTTATCTCCTCTATCCCTATCAGCATTCCGTAATCTCTGTCGAGCCTTCCTTCAAACTGATCCCAGAGGAGATCCTTTATAACTTCGACTATGTCCTCTCCGAGCCTGTTCGGAGGCACCCTTACCGTATCTTTAACCCTGATCTTTGCGTACATGAACTATCACCGTGACCGGCGTAGAAACAGGCCAAAAGCAGGCAATATAAAATTAACTGCCTTTTATTCTTTTCGCAGTTTTCCGGCGTTTAGGGTTTCAAAAGCCATCTTTCCAACCTTTCTATCTCACACCAAAGGTTTAAATACTCATCTGATGCAGCATCCTGTTGAAAAGGTATGTTCCCTATAAACGAGACTAAACCTAGAAAGGAGGGTGTAACGTGAGGCTCGAAAAGGCGATAAAGGACAGTATGGGTTATATAAACCCCGTAATAGCCGAGATAAAGGTCCACTCCCCGAAACACGGAGATTTGCTGAGGGGAAGAGATCCTTTTTACATTCTTAAGTCTTACGAGAGGGCTGGAGCGATAGCGATATCCTACATAACCGAGAGCAGGTACTTCAAAGGTGACTTTAGACTTTTCGAGAGCATATGCGAGGAAACGGAACTTCCCGTCCTCAGAAAAGACTTCATAAGGAGTAAAGAGGAAGTCGAGAGGACTGCAGAGGCAGGAGCTTCGGCCATTCTACTTATAGCAAGGGACTTGAAAGAAAAAACTCCGGAGTTCGCGGACTACGCTTTGGAGCACGGCCTCGATCCACTCATAGAAGTTCACAGCGAGGAGGAGTTGAAGTACGCGCTCGAGAGCAGGGGGCTTATAGGGATAAACAACAGAGACATTAGAAAACTCGAAAAGGATGACGGAAACGTAAGTGTTACGGAAAAACTTGCTCCTCTCGTCCCGGATGATAGGATCGTCGTTAGCGAGAGTGGTATTTCGAGCGTTGAGGACCTCAAAATTGCTCTGAAGTATGCCGACGCTGTACTGATAGGGACGGTGTTCATGAGGGCAGAAAACCCGGAGGAAATTGTCAGGAGGTTCGTCCATGCCTTCAGCATAATGAGGTGATAGCGTGAGCGTTCGAGATAAACTCGTAAAACTCGTGGACGGAGAAAATTTGAGCTTTGAAGAAGCTTACGAACTCTTCAACGAAATGCTTGGAGAGAGCGAAGTAAGGATTGCTGCTGTGCTCTCAGCTCTCCAGACGAAAGGCTACACGTACGAGGAGGTAGCGGGATTTGCAAAGGCGATGAGGGAGAAGGCCGTTAAAGTTAATGCAGGAGATGTCCTCGACACATGCGGGACGGGAGGGGATAGGAGTGGCACAATAAACGTTAGCACGGCAGTCGCGATCCTCTCCTCCTGCTTCCTGCCGGTAGCGAAGCACGGGAACGTGTCAGTTACGTCGAAGAGTGGTTCTGCCAACGTGCTCGAAGCACTCGAAGTTGAGATAAGGCTTAAGCCAGAAGATGCAGAGAGGATGCTCAAAGAGTGCAACTTCGCATTCCTGTTCGCACCCCTCTACCATCCAACTCTGAAGAAGATAATGCCGGTCAGAAAGGAGCTGGGAATAAAGACAATTTTCAACATCCTCGGTCCCTTGTGCAATCCCGCAAACCCGAGCTACCAGCTCCTCGGAGTTAGCGATGAATCCCTGCTTGAGATTGTTTCTAACGCCCTCAGAATGCTTGAGGTAAAGCACGCTCTTGTCGTTCACGGGGAGTGTGAAGGCTTAAAGCTGGACGAAATAAGCCCCTACGGTAAAACAGCAGTAGCTGAGGTCTCAGGAAGGGAGAATGTGGAGTTCTACGAGCTAACGCCTGAGGAGTTTGGGGTTAAGGCCGTGAAGCCTGTAAGGTGCGAGAGTGCTGAAGAGAGTGCTTCAAGAATAGAAGCTGTGTTTTCCGGGAAAGGGAAGGAAGAGGACGTGAACTTCGTACTGATAAACGCCTCCGCAGCGCTCTACGCAAGTGGCGTGGCTGGAGATTTTAAAGAGGGAGTTGAACTTGCGAAGAGTGCTATCGAGAGCGGAGAGGTAAAGAGGAAGCTCGAGGAGATTAGAGGCTTTAAGGCTTTAAGGAGCTGATTAGATGAATCGTATAAAGTTTGACTACGTTGACCCCCTGAGACTTTACTCCGTGGTGAGAGAGAGAAGTTACCCCTTCATCCTCGAGAGTAGGACGAAACATGAGCACAAGGCGAGGTACACCTTCATATCCTTCGATCCCGAATTTGTTGTTGAGGTGGGAGAGGAGACAAGGGTTGACGGAAGGAAGTTCAGTGGAGAGAAAAACCCCTTTCAGGCTCTCAAGGAGGTATCAGAGGAGTTCGGAATCGAGAGGGCGGGGGAAGAGAGACTCTGCGGGGGTTTCGTCGGATACACAGCCTACGACTGTGTTCACACCCTGATAGGTGGGAAAATAGAGGAGAAGTCTGTTTACGGGTTTTACAGGGGCGTTTTCGTTTATGACCACATCAGAGGAGAGTTCTACTACACAGGAAAGGGAGACGCGAGAGAGCTAGAAGAGGCAGAGAGGATAGTTGAGATGGCGAGAAGGAGAGAGGTCGAGAGAGAGAAGGGCGGGGGGTGTGTTCTCAGAACGGATGCCGAGAAGGAAGAGTTCGAGGAGATGGTCGAGAGAGCGAGGGAGTACATATTTGCGGGAGATGCCTTTCAGATAGTTCTCTCGAGGGAGTACGAGCTGGAGAGCGAGCTATCGCCCTTCGAGATATACATGAGGCTCGGAGAGATAAATCCGAGCCCCTACATGTTCCTCCTCGAGTTTGACCCATCGGGAAAAGCTGTAGTTGGAGCTTCTCCGGAAACAATGGGCTCCGTTGAGAGGAGAGAAGGTAGAAGTTTCGTCAAGATAAACCCAATAGCCGGCACAGCTCCAAGAGGAAAGAGTGACGAAGAAGACGAGAAGATAGCAAAAGCTCTGCTTTCAGACGAGAAGGAGAGAGCTGAGCACGTAATGCTCGTAGATCTGGCGAGAAACGATGTCAGGATGGTTTCAAAGGCCGGGAGCGTTAGAGTTACGAGGTTCTTCGACGTTGTGAAGTACAGCCACGTGCAGCACATAGAGAGCGAGGTTGAGGGGGAGCTGGATGAGGAGAGAGGCATGACTATGTTCGACGCCATGCAAGCAGCCTTTCCAGCGGGAACTCTAACAGGAGCCCCGAAGATTAGGGCGATGGAGATAATAGACGAGCTCGAGAAGTCAAGAAGGAGAGTTTACGGCGGATGCGTTGGATACTTCTCGACGAGCGGCTGGGCGGACATGGCAATATCAATAAGGATGGTCGAGATAGACAGGGTTTGCAGGATTAGGGCTGGGGCTGGGATAGTTGCGGACTCAAAGCCGGAAAAAGAGTTCTACGAGACTGAAAAGAAGATGGCGGCCGTCATGAAGGCTTTTGGAATAGAAAGGGACGATAAAGGAAAGTACTGGGGCGAAGTTCTGAAGGTCTAATTACTTTCTTGCCCTCCTATACTTCGTGAGCTTGGCCTCCTGAGCAAAGTACTCTCCGCTTATGTGGAGTAGCAATTTTTCGGCTCTAACGACTCCATCCCAACACTCGTCGTCAACTTCAGCGCAAAGCACCTCTCCAACGACCCAGACGTGGTCGCCTATCTCGTAAGTCATCTCTTTAACCCACTTGCACTCTATCCAAGCCACGCTCTTTTCCACTCTTGGAGGAGAGACGAACTTTGAAGGCAACTCCTTCAACCCAGCCTTCTCGAGCTCGTTTACTCCCCTCGGAAACTTCTGCTCAAGAATGTGCATGTAGTCTCCAAGTTCGTAGCTCGCTACATTGACAACGAACTCCCCAGTTTCCTGAACATTCGCCCACGTATCGTGTGCAGGGTTACACGAAAATCCGAAGAGCGGTGGAGAGAAGCTTACGGGAGAGCAGAAGCTGAAAGGTGCTGCATTCACCTTCCCCTCAGCAGAAACTGTGGTTACAATTACCACCGGTCTCGCGAGCAAAGAGTAGTACTTTTCAGGTTCGAGCTTCATGAGGTAATGTAAGTGGTGTTTGTGAAGTAGTTTTCGGTTCTTCCGGCTTTTCCCTTCAGATCTGATTTAAATCCTGCACTCACCTTGCCTGCATGGACACCTGAGCTTTCCTATTGCAACCGCTATTCTGAGCTCCTTTTCCTCGTCGAAGTCGAAATCGAAGAGTTCAGCATTTTCAGCGTCAGGTATCTCCTCAATATCAACTCTCTCGGCCGTGTCAGTCCTCAGGCACATTAGCTCCTCTCCGTTGCTCGTAATGGCAAAACCCCTAACGCCAAGTAGCCTCGCTACTGCAACGCTGAACCTCTCAAGAGGTGAAAGGGGTCTCGAGTTCTCTTCCCTCCTCACCATCACGTACCTGATTCCTCTGGCTACTCCAACAGCGTTGGCGAAAACCTCGACATACTCTGAATTGAGCTCGAAACCTTTCGCAACATCCCTCTCGATCTCGTATCCCTTCTCTTTAAGAAACTCGACGATTTCGTCGAGCTCGAGCATGTTCTAAACTCTACTCGGAGTTACTTTAACAGTTTCTGCTTTTGCATTCTATTTTATTTCCGGATTTTAGACGGCATTTTGCCGGCGTAAACTATCCCACTTGCCCTTGCAACAGTTCTGTCTCTATCCACGCTCTTTACTTCCACCTCAAGAAACACAACATTCTTTCCACCACCACTCCTCCTCGCAACCGCCCTCAGCTTCTCCCCGCCGTACCCAGGACTCGAGAAGTCTACAGACATGTGAAGTGCAAACCTCGTATTTCCGTCCCAGTTTGCCGCAACACCCATTGCGGAATCTATTAGGGCAGCTATAAAGCCCCCATGAGCCGTTCCAAGCTCGTTCAAGTATTCCTCTCTAAGCTCGCACTCCAGAACTGCGTAGAACTCGCCAACTTCAACGACTTCCATTCCGAGGTAGTCTCTGAATGGGTCCTCTACTACTATCAAGCTTACACCCCCGTATCAGAAATTAGACCAAGAAACTTTGCAAGTTCTCTAACGTTACGACATTTCGTAACGAACTTTCCCTCAAGTACTTCAAAGCCGTTTTTAACACACTCACCAAGGTTCTTTCCAAACGCCCTCCACTCCTTCTCAGCAAACCGTCTAACTGCATCCCCAGCATCCCTTATTTCCCTTTCCGAGTAAACCCAGAACCTACCATCCTCTATAAACGGGTTCTGGTTTCTGCTCCTGCACTTCTTCAAAAACCTCTCTACGTTTTTCTCGTCTTCGAAAACAGGACCCATTCTCCTGATTACGGGAGAGAGTTCTTTAACTGCGACTTCAAGGAAAATGTAGCAGCTACTGTCATCTGCAAAGCTCATCGATCTAAGGGGAGAGAAACCGAGACGTTGGAGGTGCTCAAACAGCTTTCTCTCCCCCCTCTCAAGCTGAGTGTAGAGGTTGTCTTCTACGATGTCGGGTTTTGACGTAATAAGGCAGTAAACGTACCTCCTTTTAAGTTCCCTCTTAACTCTCTCCTCCAGCCCCCTTGCATCCACGGGCTCTACCCTAAAGAATTCGACGCTCGGAGAGGAGAGAAAGGCCCTACACCTCTGAACGAACCTGGCAAGGTTATCGATACTGAGATTTGCCGCGACGTTTCTCCTCTCGTCAACAGGGTCGACAACGAAGAGTTTTTCATTACCCTTCTTCCTGTAGACTTTCCCGGCTTTAATGTCTATAACAAGATCTCGTCTGAGGCTGCTGCCTGCCTTAACTGTTTCGACGAAGGATCCGTAGAAGACGACGAGGAGTTCACACAGGTAGCCTGAGAAACCCTTAACCCTGTACTCAGCTCCGTATATTCCTCCTGCCTTTAGAAAGCCTTTGAGCAACCTCACGTCGTTTTCTCTGCCTTTAACCCTGTCCTTCAGCCACCTGTGGTGTAACGGTGTTCTGTCAACTGCCGTTCTTATCTCGCTCGCATCCGTTATGCGGTAACAGGGTACTATGTCAACCTCAACTCCCTCAACTCTCCCGTGGATGTAGGGGTGAGCAGCATATCTCAGCTCGTACTCGTCAACAACTTTCATCCCCACTTCAAGCCCAAGCTTTTCGAGCTCCCCCATCGTGTAGCTAAAAGGGAAGAGTAGAAAGACGTCTATCTCAAGGTTTCCTCTAAGCCATGTGTCTCTCGCGTAGCTTCCAACGAACTCGTAAGATACGTCAGATAACTCTTCCAGTGCTTTGTCAAGCCTTCTTTTCAGAGTTTTTTCAGCCCTTTTTCCCTTTTCTCTCTCCTCCTCGTCTGGAACTACGAGCTTTAGAGCTTCAGACACGACACCTTCAACGTCTGTACTCACAGTACTGCCTCCCCGTTTAGTTGCTAACACAATATTGCCTAATCATTCGTTTATCCACTCGCAAAGGCATGAACGGACACGTCCGAGTATATGGGTCCCTTTGGTGTCAATCTGCTCTGCTTGAGCCTGAAGTCCTTAACCGTCCATTCACCCTCGAACTCCAGGCTCTCGAGCTCCTCAAGCAGCCTCCTTTTCTCTTGAGGAGTTATCTTCTTTACTCTTGCAAGGGTCATGTGAGCTACGAAGTCCTTGTCGTCCCTGTAACCAAGCTTCTTCATCTCCCCTCTAACGGCGTCCGCGAGAGGTTTGAGCCCCTCACACTCCACGCCCTCCACTCCAACCCACACAACCCTAAGCTTCTGCTGGTTCGGGAAGAAGCCGAGCTTTCCAAGCCTGACGTTGAAAGGTTCGAAGTTCTTGGCAACTCTCTCGAGTCTATCAGATATAACGCCAACCCTCGACTCAGGCACCTCTCCGAGGAACTGCAGAGTAACGTGAACGTTTTCAGGCTCGACAGCCTTAACACCCTTATATCTGGAGAGAGCTGAAAGGGCCGGTTTCAAAGCCTCTCTCACTCGTTCGCTGACATCAACGGCTATGAAGAGTCTCATGGGGCAAAGGATATTTAGCAGGTTGAAAACGTTTGTGTCAAATGGATGAGGTTGAAAGAGTAGAGCCAAAGAAGAGGAAGGCTGGAGAGCTGAAGTACCTAATACTCCGCCCTCTTGGCTATCCTCTCAAGGCGAGCTATCACGAGTATCCTGTAGTAGATAACCCGAAGGTCTTCGACAGGTACGCTAAAGACCAGTGGAAGGGGGAAGTCGTTTCGAAGGGAATGCTCCTCTTCGACATGAGGATGTTTCCGGACTTTGCATTCGAGGTCGAGAGTGCAGAGCCCGAGTACGGCGTGATATCCGAGTCAACCATAATTCTCGTGGAGCCTGCTAACAGGGAGATAGAGACGGAGATAGTTACAAATGTCAGGCTGAGTGATGTAGTTGGGCAGGAAGATGCCAAGAGAAAGGTGAGAGTTATACTCGAGTACCTG
>JAMOMT010000136.1 GCA_027066965.1 Archaeoglobaceae archaeon | reverse complement strand
GTTTACGCAAAGAAGGGAGACAAGGTAATCATCCCCCCCAACTACGGGCACGTTACGATAAATCCTTCTGAAAAGACATTGAAAATGGCGAACTGGGTTTGCAGAAATTTCTCTTCAGTTTACGAGCCGTTTAAGAAACTCAGAGGTGCCTGTTACTACTTTACCGAGTCAGGATGGGTTAAAAACGAGAACTACGAGTGTCCTGAGCTGAGGAAAGTGAGAGCAGTAATTCCTGACTGGCTTGGAATATCGAGAAGTGAAAACATGTACTCTCTTGTAAATGACATAGACAGGCTTACCTTCCTTAAAAACCCTTCTGTCGTAGATTACGACGTTTTTGAGGACATTTAAGTTTTCCCCATGTTTTTTAAGTGCTCTAGACCTTGTAAATCAGGGTCTCGGGGAAAGGCAAACATCGGAAACGTCAAAAGCTATGGGTCGTTGTGATACCATGCAGTCCGATCCCGTTCACCCTATAGACTACAGGTACGGAACCGAGGAAATGAAGTCAATATGGAGCGAGAGGTCTAAAATCCTTAGAATGGTCGAGGTCGAGGTAGCCCTCCTTAAGGCTCTAGCGAAGAAAGGCTACTTGAGTGAAGAGGAGGTTAATAAAGCCGAAAAAGTTGCGGGGAATGTCACACCCGAGAGAGTTAAGGAGATCGAGGCGGAGATAAAGCACGATGTCATGGCTCTCGTGAAGGCTTTGTCCGAAGAAGTTGAGAAGGTCAGCAGCGAAGCTGCAAGGTGGATACACTTTGGTGCCACATCTAACGACATAATCGATACGGCAACTGCTACGCAGCTCAGAGACTCGGTCTCGATACTGGAGAGAAAACTTGTAAAGCTTGCAGAAGTTCTGGTTGAGAAGGCTGATAAGTACAAAAACACCCTCTGTCTCGGTAGAACGCACGGACAGGCAGCGTTGCCAACTACTTATGGCTTCAGGTTTGCTCTCTGGGCTGCTGAGGTAGCTAGGCACATAGAGAGACTGGAGGAGCTCAAACCGAGGTTGCTCGTTGGACAGATGAGCGGTGCAGTTGGAACTCAGGCGGCGTTTGGAGAGGACGGTATCGAGATAGAGGAAGAGGTAATGAGAATCCTCGGTTTAAGGCCTGCCATAATCTCCTCTCAGGTAATACCGAGGGACCACTACTGTGAGTATGTCTCTTTTCTTGCGAATGTCTCGGCAACGCTCGAGAAGATAGCGACGAACATCAGGATTCTCCAAAGGGCTGAAGTTGCAGAGCTGATGGAGAGTTTTGGCAAGAAGCAGGTCGGAAGCTCGACCATGCCGCACAAGAGGAATCCGATAGACTGTGAGAATGTTTGCGGGCTCGCGAGAGTCGTTAGAGGTTTTGATGAACCTCAGAGGGAAAGTTCGATTTTGTGGGAGGAGAGAGATCTGACGAACTCTTCGGCTGAGAGGATAACTCTTGTTGAAAGCACGGTTTTGCTTGACCACATACTCACTAAGATGATTGGAGTCATTGAGAGACTTGAAGTGAACGAGGAGAACGCAAGAAGAAATCTCGAGAGACTGAGGGGCATAAACCTGAGCGAGGCTGTGATGATAGAACTGACGAAGAGGGGAATGGGCAGACAGGAGGCTCATGAACTCGTCAGAAAAGCTGCTATGAGAAGTTACGAGACTGGAAAGAACTTCGCGGAGTGCCTTATCGAAGACGAGAAAATATCAAAAATTTTATCTCATGATGATGTGCACAGGTTGCTAGTACCTGAGAACTACCTTGGCACAGTGGGAAGGAAGATAGAGGCGGTCAAGAAGTACGTGGAAGAAGTTACTGCCAGAGTGAAGTCGGGCTGAAGTTCGGGTTTGGGTGGTGAATTGTAAATGTGTTGAACAATAAAATCTTTAACATCATTATTATGAGTAAAGCTTAAATACTGTTCAGTTATAATTTAAAGTGGTGATGTGGTATGGTTAAGATAGTTCATGCGCAGACAGTCCTCCCTGAGCATGTGCTTGAGGAGTTGAAAAAGAAGACTGGAGAAAGCGCGACGAAGGACGCGATAGCGAAGGCTGTAGAGCACTATCTTGTGTGCCCGTACACGCATGAGGAACCGCTTGAAAAGAAGCTCGAGGAAGTGATAAAGAAGAAGAAGAGGTAGGACTTTTATTTTTTCACCTGATATTACGAATTGTAATATTCCGCTTGGAAATATTTAAATACTGTTCTACACGCTCTTAGCTGTGAAAGGCGATACGGCTGAAAGAGTCAAAACCGTGGCTGAAATCAACGAGAAAATTAGAGAAGGCAACGTCTGCGTCGTTACGGCGGAGGAGATGAAAAAAATAGTTGAGGAGCTTGGGGCTGAAAAAGCTGCTGAGGAAGTTGATGTCGTAACGACTGGCACTTTTGGTGCGATGTGCTCTACCGGTGTGTTTCTCAATTTTGGACACTCAGATCCTCCAATAAGGATGCAGAAGGTCTGGCTCAACGATGTCGAGGCTTACACAGGCATAGCTGCAGTTGATGCTTATCTGGGTGCAACCCAGCAGTCTGAGAAGAGTCAGGAGTATGGTGGGGCTCACGTAATACAGGAGCTCGTTAGGGGAGAGGAGGTAGAGCTGAGGGCCGTTTCAAGAGGGACAGACTGCTACCCTGAGAAGGAAGTTAGGACAGTAATAACTCTCGAAGACCTGAACTTTGCGGAGATGGTCAATCCGAGGAACGCCTACCAGAGGTACAACGCTGCAACGAACTCTTCCAGTAGGGTTCTGAGGACTTACATGGGGACTCTCCTCCCGAACTTTGGCAACGTCAGCTTTGCCGGGTGTGGTGAGATTTCTCCCTTGATAAACGATCCCGATTTCAGGACGATAGGGGTTGGAACTAGGATCTTTCTCTGTGGAGCTAAGGGCTTCGTTGTAGGGCACGGAACCCAGCACTGCCCAGGGTATGCCACTCTCATGGTTAAGGGACCTCTTAAAGAGATGAAACCGGAGTTCATGAGAGCAGCTTACATGCCGGGCTACGGCGTTACGATGTTCGTAGGCATTGGTGTGCCAATTCCCGTTCTAGATGTTGAGATGGCAAGGGCTCTTGCGGTGAGAGATGAGGACATAAAGACGAAGATCATAGATTTTGGGATTCAGAGGAGAGATAGGCCTGTAATCAGAGAGGTCACTTACGCCGAACTGAAGAGCGGAAAGGTCGAAATAAACGGAGAGGAGGTTAGAGTCTCCCCACTGTCGAGCGTTTATCTGGCAAGGAGAGTGATGGAAGAACTCAGGGAAATGATTCTGAGAGGCGACTTCTTGCTGACGGAACCGGTTGAGAGGCTAAAAGAAGGAGAGCCGATGAAACCTCTGAGGGTTGCAACGAAGCTTGTAAAGAGCGTTATGAATAAAGCGGTTACTGTAAGTCCTGAAACCGACGTGAGGACGGCAGCAAGACTTATGATAGAGAAGGGGCTTAACCACCTTCCGGTCGTTGACGGGGAAGGAAGGTTGGTTGGAATAATAACGTCTTGGGACATAGCCAAAGCAGTTGCCTCTGGAAAAACTGGTAGGGTTGGAGAGATAATGACTAGGAAAGTAATAACGACGCATCCTAACGAAGCGGTTGAGGTCGCAGCGAGGAAGATGGAATCCTACGACATCTCAGCTTTACCAGTGGTTGACGGGAGTGGGAAGGTTCTTGGAATCGTGACTAGTGAGGATCTGAGCAAGCTGCTGGTGAGGTGATTCTGATGCTTTTCAGGCTGAAGTTTGACTCGAAAGCTGTGAAGAAGCCTGTAATATCCATGGTGACTCTGAAAACCTCTGCCCTCGTTAACATAATACGTGCTGAGGTGGGGCCGAGGAGAGGAGAGCTTATAGTTGAGGTGGATGACGAAGTAGCTGACAAAGTCGAGAACGCTTTTAGGGAGCTCGGGGTGGAGGTGTGCAGGCTTGAGAAGAAAGTCGAGAGAAGTGAGGAATGCGTTCATTGTGGTGCGTGCGTAAGCATATGCCCGGTTGAAGCGATAGTTGTTGAGGAGGATGGGAGAATAGAGTTTCTTGACAAGTGCGTGCTCTGCGGAAACTGCGTGAATGTCTGTCCGGTAAGAGCTCTGAGCCTTCCTGTCTGACTTCTAGTAACTTCTGGTATTTGTTCTTTGATCAGCGAACCATGAGGCCAAACTTCAGGAGGTTTAGGTTCAAACACCTGCAGACATCCATTACCGTGCTCGTGGAAGACGAGAATTCCTACGAAAAAGTTGTTAAAAACGTTCTCGAAGCGAGAGCTCAGGTGGAAAGAGCTATAGCGAAGGAGCCTCTCTTCTACTCGAGTCTCGAGCCACTGCCGGAAGAGCTATGGCCTAAACAAGAGGTGCCAAGGCGAATGTGCGAAGCCTCAAAACTTGCAGGAGTTGGTCCGATGGCCGCGGTAGCTGGTGGAATCGCTCAGTACGCTGTGGAGAGGTTCGAGGGAAGGGTGGTAATCGACAACGGAGGAGACATAGTTATGAGGTGCGACAGGCTGATAGCCGGGATATTTCCCTCTGAGCTCGGAGTTAAGCTGGAGTTCGATCGTGAGAAAGTTTATTCCGTGTGCACCTCGAGCGGCAGGTACGGACACTCGATAAGCTTTGGTGACTGCGACGCCGCTGTTATCCTCGCTGAAGACGGATTCGTTGCCGACTCCTTTGCAACTGCTCTCGGGAACGAGATAAAGCCGAGCTACGGGGCGAAAGAGATCGAAGAAGCTCTCAGGCACTTCTGGAGAAGGGCGAAGAGGTATATCGATGGAGCAGTAGTACTGAAGGACGGGTATGTCGGTGTTGCTGGGGAAGTGAAGCTTGTTAAAGCGAACTTCGACGAGAGGCTGATCACCCGGTGATTGTCGTAGCTGACTTCTGGCTTCTGAGCGTGGCTCTGCTTTTCAGTATGCACCAGATTTCGGTGAGGAAAGGAACTCTAAAAGCTGACACGCTCAAAGGAACCTTCGTCAGCATAGCCACGACGGCAGTGATGTTCTCCGTCATCTCGTTTGTGTTTTTACTCCAGGATAGCTTCTGGGGCTATCACTTTTCCGGAAAGTTTTCGGATTTCCTCCTGCTCATGATCGTCGCTGGACTTTTGCACTTCTTTCTCGCAAGAACAGTTTTTTATCAGTGCATAAGCAGGCTGGGAGCGAATGTTGCCGCAACTCTCGCCACCACGAGGATATTTTTTGCAGCTATCCTTGGTTACCTTTTGCTTGGAGAAACCGTTGGGCCTAAACTCGCTCTGGCTGCAGTTCTCGTTTTTGCGGGAGTGTTTGTTCTCACCTTTCACGTGGTTTTTGACGTTTACGGGATAGTTCTCGGTCTCTCTACGGGATTTTTGACAGCTCTCGCTTCCGTGTTTGCGAGGGAAGGAATGAAGACTTTTCCTGGAGTTGAAAGTGCTGTGATTGGAACTGCTGTGGGGTATGTCTCATCTCTTCTTGCTTTTTACGTCTTCTTTTATGCTTTGAGAGGTGTTTTTTGCCGTCCCTGGCGAGCACTGAAAGAAGTCGAGGATAGAGAAAAGCGAGAAGAGTTTAAAAAAGGACTCGAGAACTACTTACCCTTCGTTGCTGGAGGAACATTCGTTGGTTTCGGTCACCTGCTAAGATACGTTGCCCTCTCTTACTGCGGAGTCTGCTTGGTGGAGACCTTTGTGAGTATGTATCCCCTCTTTACCTACGCTCTCTCGGGAATATTCGTAAAGAAGGCTGAGGTATTCAGCCTCAGGTTCTTCGCTTCAGCAGCTTTGATAATTTCCGGGACTGTAGTGCTCCTCAGCGTGCCTGTGCCCGTAAAGCTTTGAGTAGTTCTCTATCACCTCGACTATTTCGGTTACCCTCATTACGTCACTCCTCGTGACTATTCCGATAACTCTCCCGCTCTCGTCAACGACCGGCACTCTGCCTATACCCTTCTCCGTCATCAACCTAAGAACCCTGTCAGCACTCGCGTATGGAGTTACCGCCACGACTTTTCTCGACATAATGTCTCCTACAGTCTCTCCCGGCTTCTCTATCAGGTCCTTCAGCGTGACTATTCCCACGAGTTTTCCAAGCTCGTCGACTACTGGATAGCCTAGGTGCTTGTACTTCAGCATGAGCTCCACGACTTTCTCTCTCGGCGTTTCTGGAGTAACGCATATTGGATTTGGAGTCATTATGTCTGCTATCCTAAACCTGTTGAGTATCCCTTCTATCGTTACATGCCTTTCCTCTTCTCCAGCTCCAAGATAAACGAAGAGGGCTATGAGTATAAGCCAGATGTTCATCGAGACAAACCCAAAAAGAGCCATCGTTATCGCCATGAACCTACCTACTTCAGCGGCAACTCTCGTAGCCTTCACGTAACCCATTCTCTGGGCGAGAAAGCTCCTGAGAACTCTTCCTCCGTCCATGGGAAACGCTGGAATAAGGTTAAACGCCCCAAGTATAGCGTTGAAGTACCACATTATGAAGAAAAACCTCTGGAGAGGTGGAATGGGAATTGAAACCATTAGAACGTAACTAAGTGCTGCAAGCAAAAAGCTACCAGCCGGACCGGCTATTGCCATGACAAATTCCTTCTTCGGCTCTTTGGGTATCTCATCTATCAGCGAAACGCCTCCGAATATGAAGAGCACTATTCCCCTGACTCTGGAGCCGAACTTCAACGCGAAATAAGAGTGACACAGCTCGTGGAAGAGTATGCAGGCGAAGAAGACTATCGTGGTCAGAACGGACATGGCAAGCCTAAGGCTGGGAGAAAAGTCCGCGTAGCCGTAAGGCGGTGGCATGATGTAAAAGGCGTAGATGAGAAACGCGAGCACGAACATCAGGCTGAAGTGCACTTTAACGTCTATTCCACGTATTCTGCATATCCTGAACGACTGACTCATGAATCTGGTAGAGAACCAAAGATTTAAAGTTTGCCGGATGAATCGTATAACGTGCACGTTTTCCCAGAGGACATGTGGCACGTGCTCGAAAGCGAGGGGAGGAAAAAGAGTGAACCTCCCGAAAGACTTACGGAGGAAATCAAGAGAAGAGTTAAAAAGAGAAACGTCGCTTTCGATGTTGGAGCTGGGACTGGCTACTTCACGGCTGAACTGTCCAAGCTGTTTGAGAAAGTTTACGCCGTAGAGAGAAGCGAGAAACTCGCAAGAATTCTTTCCTCAAAGGGTTTGAAGAACGTTGGAATCATAATCTCGGAAAAGCCTCCTCTAATTGACTTTGACGTTGACCTCACGCTTTTTGCAGATTCCCTTCACGAGATCTCCTGTAGGGAGGAGTACGCGAAGTGGTGCTGCGAGAAGAGTGAGCACGTAGTTGTCGTGGAGTGGAAAAAGGGAGTGTGTCAGAAGGCTGGCCCTCCAGACTCTCACAGGCTCGAAGAGGAAGAAGTAATTGACCTGTTCAACTGCTTTGATTTCGAGAGAATAGACCTATATCCATGCCACTACGTACTGTTTGGCAGTCGTCTATAGCTTTTTAGATGATCGAGGTACTCTGGCTGGCGAATAACAATAGTTCGATAACAATACTAGGAAAAAGCTAAAAAGTTCGGGGGTTCGACAGTCGCTGTGTCGAGCGTGACATCTAAAAAGATCCTGATCTTCATCCTAATCTTACTCGCTGTCTCTGCTTACCCCTGTTCAGCGAGAGTGGTGGTGGGGGTAAGTGCCGATTACACTATACTCTCCTCAAACACGATAAGGGACACGTTCACCCTCACGTTTAAAAACACTGGCAAGAACACGACAACTCTAAACCTCGAAATTCCGCTGTCTCTATTCCTTCAGAACTTCACAGTCAAGGATGTGCCGATGGGTTACGTAAGCTATACGGTGAAAAAGATCGGAAACGAAAAAGTCCTTCTCCTTAGAATATCCAAAACTCTCTCCCCATTCGAGAAGTACAGGGTAATAGTGGAGGGAAATGTCCACGGGTTCATAGACTACATGGGTAACGGGGTTTACAGGTTCACGGCTGTAGAGTACCCGAACTACTTCAACAGCTTCGGTATTCCGGTTGACTCGATAAAGATATCCGTTTCCTTCCCGCAGGAGTTCCTCTTTGCGTACAGGGTAACGTCTGTGAGCTCTAACTCCCAGATATACTACAACGGCTTTAACAGCGTGGAAAAGATAGAGTGGAACTACATAAATCCAACGTCTCAAGTTGTCGCTTTCGTTCAGTTCCAGAGGATTCCAAATCTGATGGCAATAGACGTTACAGCTGCAATTATAATCTTTGCAGCGTTTCTTGCGTTATTTTACCTCAACTACCGCTCTGAGAAGAAGTTTAGGAAGATGAAAGTGCTTTTCAGCACTCCGTGGGGGGGCAACATAGTATCCACGATAAGGGAAATGTTCGGGAAAGCTGAGAAGGAGATTCTGATCACCTC
>JAMOMT010000135.1 GCA_027066965.1 Archaeoglobaceae archaeon | reverse complement strand
CAACAGGATAAGGGTCACTTCAGACGGCAGGATAAAGCCTTGCTTGCTGAGAGAGGACAATACTGTAAACGCGAGAGGTTTAAAGGGTGAAAAACTCGTGGAGGCAATAAAAAAGGCTGTTGAGCTAAGAGAACCTTACTACAAGCCAGAATAAGTTAAAAATAAAGCAGTACTTTTTTCAGCTCCCCCCAGTACGAGTCGACCTTTGCCTTGATGTCTTCGCTCATCTCAACGACTTCTGGCCACTCCCTCTCAAACCCCTCTTCCTTCCACTTCTTTGTCGCGTCTATGCCAAGCTTTCCTCCAAGGTTGGGCATGTATGTGGAGTGATCCAAACTGTCTATCGGGCTGTTAGGAATTAGGATAACATCTTTTGCAGGATCGAAACGGCTCATTACAGCCCAGAGAACTTCCTTCATGTTCTGAACATTTACATCATCGTCCACTACTACAACCACTTTAGTGAGAGATAGCATCCCCATGCTCCAAAGTGCAAACATCACCTTCTTCGCGTGCCCTGGGTAGCGTTTCTTTATCGAAACTATGGCAAGGTTGTGAAAAGTTGCCTCAACCGGTAGGTTCATATCAACTATCTCTGGGTGTATCATCCTTATCAGGGGAAGGAATATCCTCTCAGTCGCCTTTCCGAGCCACGCATCTTCCATCGGCGGCTTTCCAACGACGGTTGCATGGTAAATTGGATTTTCCCTGCGAGTAATGCACTCGACGTGAAACACAGGATACGGCTCTGGAGGAGTGTAATAGCCAGTGTGATCACCAAACGGCCCCTCAACTCTAAGCTCGTCAACCTTCACATAGCCCTCGAGCACGATCTCAGCACTCGCTGGGACTTTGAGGTCAACAGTCTCGCAATCTACAAGCTTCACTCTCTCACGCCTTATGAAACCGGCAAACATAAACTCGCTCAGGTTCTCGGGCAGCGGAGCAGTAGAGGCGTAGAGGATTGCTGGATCGACTCCTATGGCAACCGCAACCTCAAGTTTTCCGTCACCCTTCTCCGCGAGCTTCCTGAGGTGCATGGCTCCATGCTTGTGAATCTGCCAGTGCATACCTGTTGTTTTTTCGTCGAACACCTGCATCCTGTACATTCCCGCGTTTAGCTCTCCAGTCTCCGGATCCTTCGTTATCACAACAGGTAGAGTTATGAATTTCCCAGCGTCCTTCGGCCAGCATTTCAGAATCGGAAACTTGTTGAGATTAGGTTCTTCAATTACTTCCTTGCAAGGAGCCTTCTTTGTCTTCACGGTTTTAGGAATGAAGGCAGTTAGATCCTTTATTGCCCCAAGGCTCTTTATCCCGTCGAGGAACGAGGAAGGACGGAACTTCGTCAGCTCCACAAGCCTCTCTCCAATCTCCTCCAGCCTCTCTACTTCAAGAGCGAGCTTCATCCTCCTTTCCGTACCAAAAGCGTTCATTAGAACTGGAATTGAGTAGCCCTTCGGCTTCTCAAAGAGAATAGCTTTCCCACCTGCTTTAACAGCTCTGTCAGCAATTTCAGTCATCTCAAGCTCCGGGCTGACTTCTCTTTTTATCCTCGCGAGCTCTCCCTCGTTCTCGAGTCTTTCTATGAACTCTCTGAGGTCTTCGTAGGGCATGCTCCGTCTTTTTCCGGTTTTTTAATAAGCTTTCTCCTTTCAGCTTTTTAGCATCAGTTCTACACCCCATCTATCGAATTAAGCGAGCAAGCGGACCCAGCAGATTAAGCTAAACTCAAGACAAAACAAAAACAGAAAGAAAAAAGGTTAGTGGAACTCCCATTCTATAAACGGCTCCTCGAGATCGACCATCGCGTTGACCATCAGCTCGACAAGACCTCCATAGTATATGCTCAACCGCTCAGGAGCCTTATAGTACGCGAGCATGTCTCTGATCTGGCCCTTGCAGTTCGAGCACGGAGCACAGAGGTACTTGTTTATGCTTGGATCCAAGCAGTCCTTGAAGGCTTCGAGTGTCTGCTTGAACTTCATTCTGCTCGCAATAGCGTTCCTCCACTCAGGGAAGTTCATCGATGTCATTATCGCGAAACCGCTTCCACCTCCGCAGCAGTAGTTATAGACTCCATGCGGCTCCATCTCCCTAAACTGCGGACAGAGCTTTCTCAGGATCTTCCTCTGCGGCTCAACAACACCCATCAGCCTGACCATGTTACAAGGATCGTGCAAAGTAACGGGGAAGTTGTTCTTCTCCGGGTCGAAGTTTATCTTCTGCTTCTTGACTATGTCCCAGAGGATTGGCATGCAGCTCTCTCTCGGTATCCAGATGTCGTCGTGAAGAACTCTGTCAGCGACGACGGTTATTGCCTTGTGAGCATGTCCGCACTCTCCAACCACTATCTTCTCAACCTCAAGTTTGTTCGCAATTTCAGCGTGCTTGGCAGCGACCCTTGCTAATTGTAGATCGTCGTACCATACACCATAGTTGACAGCATCGTAAGCCACCTGCTCGCTGCTGAGGGTCCAGCTTATTCCAGCTTCCTCAAAGAGGATTGCAAAGGCTGCTGGGTTCTCAGGCCAGCTCAGAAACTCTCCAGCGTTGTGTATTAGTAGTATCTCAGCACCCTTCTCATCAACGGGTATCTTTATTCTCTTGCCAAGCTTCTCCTCAATGTCGTCTTCGATGAACTCGATTATGTCCCTGACACCATCCGGAGTTAAACCAGTTGAGGATCCAACTTTAAGCTGCTGAACCGTTCCGAGGTCGTGCAGAGCTTTGGGAGCTATACCCATCTCCTGGCTGAATAACTTTCTGATTTCGTGACTTATCAGACCGTTGTCAACTCCTATCGGGCACGTCTGGGTGCACCTCCTACAGAGGGTGCACCTGTAAGCTGACTCTGCGAGTCTAAGCAGAGTCTTTGCATTCAGTTCTATGTCTCCAGCAACGAACTTTCCGAATATCTTTCCTGCAGGGGTGCAATACTTCTTCCATATTCTCCTGAGGACTTCCGCTCTCCATGTAGGCTTGTAAACCTCCTGCTTCCCACTCATTATGTAGATCGGACAGGCGTTGCTGCAAGTCTGACACTTCGCACAGTACTCGAGCGAGAGCAGGAGCGGCTGAAGGAATGTCCAGTTTCCTTCCTTGGTAAGAAGTTTGTTCAGACCGCTCAGGAAACTCTTTATCAGCCTTTCCTCCTCTTCCTTGTTCTGCGGCTTCCAAGGCAAGTCTATCGCTATATAACCATCAAGATCTGTGGCGTACTTTTCCCTCCACTCCGGCTTAGGGTCGGTAAGCTCGGGTTCCATTCCCGGCTTATCATAAGGTGGTGGGAGTTTCTCGAGATCCTTAACTGTCAACTTTATGAGCTGGTCAACTGGAGATGCAGCGTCCTCAACCCTAATCTCCTTCTTCAATACCTCCACCTCCCCCACTCATCCTTAGGACTTTCTCGAACATTCTCCTCCCAGCTCTTACCAGTATCAACGTGAGGGGCGCTCCAAGGCATTGGGAACTTTGTGAGTTCTCTCACCTTAGCCTCAATTTCGCCACCCTTTATGTTGGGCTCGTCTTCCCACAGAACCTTGTGGAACGTGAAGTACTTGCCGATGAAGTGAGACATCTTAGTGAACGGTATGTATATCCAGAGCAGACACAGCAGAACGACGTGAACCTTCGCTATCTCAGTTAGCTTCGGCATGTAGGCTGCGTTGAATGCTACAAGAGCCTTCATGAACTCCATCGCGTGCTGGAAATGCGGATCGTAGGTTATCCAAGTCGCAATTCCAGTAAGCAGTACTATTAGTATGAAGAACAGGTTAAACATCTCGACTCCAACGGTGTACTTCCCCATGTCCTTGTCGCTGAACCTCCTGACTATCAGCCCAATGCAGCCTATCGTTGCGGCAATTATGCCGATCGTTCCACATATCTGTATCAGGTAGTAAACGATCGTTGCGAGAGCTGGAATGCTGACGTAAACAGAGAGAATGCCATGAACGAACAGCAGGAAGAACCACACGAGAATCAGGTATATGCCTGCGTGGAACGGATAGGTGAGCCACCAGAGGGGTCTCTTGTACTGGTAGACTCTCTTTATGAAGAGCATTTCCGAGAACATATCCTTAAGTTCCCCAACAAGCGTTGTTTCTCTCGGCTTCTTCCAGTAATCGATTTCCTCGATGTAGCTTCCTCCGTAGTGGTGTCTTCCAGCCTCGTGGGGGACTGGATAGAGCTCCCACCTCAGGTGCATAGGCATCGTCGACCACTTGACCCACTTAGAGGCCACTACGATTACGAAAATAGCAAACGCAGCGTAGGCTAAAGCCATCAACGCTGAAATCGGCATGCTTTACCAGCACCTCCCGGTTTTTGCCGAGATGCCGTTTAATAAAGTATATAAGTTTTTTGTTTTATAACGTTGAGGCCGTGCTTTACAGTTCTTTAGTTATAGTTAATAGATTATTTCCTTATAGTCAATTCGACGGGAGAGTTTTCTGGCCCTTCTCAGTTAGAAAGCACATCCCTATCAATCATTATTGATAGGTATGGTATCAACCAGAAACAAACCTCTTTCGAAAACGTGAAAAGCTGAAATCGTTTAAAACCTTCATGGATTTACCCAAAGAGTCGTTGAAGAAGACAACGCACGAGATGATAAGGAACGGCACGTGGAGTTACAGGGATGGAGTTTTCTGGATGTGCCTGCCTGAGGGAATAGCCGGATTTGACGGAGAAAACTATTACCTCGACGATTTAGGGGAAAAAGAGAAGAAAAAAGCCAAAAAAGTTATTGACTTCGTCCTCGGGCTCGAAATAGACCTCGACAGCTTTTACTCCGAAATTTCAGATTCAAAGTTCTCGTTTTTAATTGACGAATTCTGGGGTTTGAGACCTCCAGCCTCTCCAACTCCATATCAAGCTCTCGTGGAAACTATAGCACAGCAGCAGGTGAGCTTCGAGTTTGCGATGAGGACGATAGAGAGGCTCGTCAAAATAGCCGGCAGGAAGGGAAAACTTGGACTCTACAGGTTTCCGGAAGTCGAGGAAGTGCTGAGGGCCGGAGAGAGGATAAGGAAGGCAAAGCTCGGTTACAGAGCTGACTACATCCTTGGTCTCAGTAAAGAGGTTATTGAGGGAAAGCTCAGGCTGGAAGATGTGCGGGGAATGAGTGAAGAGGAGGGAATTAGGTATCTAATAGGTTTTAGGGGAATAGGAAGGTGGAGTGCAGAGCTTTTTCTCACCTACGCTTTCAGAAAAAACACTTATCCAGCCGGAGATCTCGGAATAAGAAGAGGTATAGCTGCTATTTTCGGGTTGAGAGCGAAGGAAGTTAAGGAAAAGGACGTGAGAGATCTGATAGACCCCTTCGGGAAGTGGAAAAATCTGCTCGCCTTTTACGTCATATGCTACGACAGAAAACTTCAGAAAAATAAAAAATAAATTTTAAAATTACCAACTAAACTTAAACCAGAACCACCACCAGTGCTTGTGCTTCCAGTGCCAAGGTGGCCACGGCCATGGGGTTGGTGTAGGGGTGGGCGTAGGTGTCGGGACTGGCGTAGGGGTGGGGGTTGGTGTAGGAGTTGGCACTGGAGTTGGCGTAGGAACTGGCGTAGGGGTGGGAGTTGGCGTTGGAGTCGGAGTTGGAGTTGGAACTGGAGTGGGCGTGGGTGTTGGTGTTGGAACAGGAGTTGGAGTAGGAGTTGGCGTTGGAGTCGGAGTAGGTGTAGGCGTGGGGGTTGGTGTAGGAGTTGGCGTTATGTTGAGGAAGTCCGTGTAGTTGTAACTTGCAGTCGTGTAGACGTTTGCCTTTGAGTAAACGAGCGAGGTGGAATTGTACACTGAGAGACTGAGCGTGTAAGTCCCATTGTAACCGGTAGCGGCTATCGCGCTTCCCGGGAAGTACAGGCTAACGACGTCTTCTCCCTGTGGCAGATAAACGGTCTTGTTCAGCGTGTAAACCTGAGTCGAAGTCG
>JAMOMT010000134.1 GCA_027066965.1 Archaeoglobaceae archaeon | reverse complement strand
CTGAGCGTGTAAGTCCCATTGTAACCGGTAGCGGCTATCGCGCTTCCCGGGAAGTACAGGCTAACGACGTCTTCTCCCTGTGGCAGATAAACGGTCTTGTTCAGCGTGTAAACCTGAGTCGAAGTCGTACTCTCCGATAGAGTTGTCGAGAACGTGTAGTTAGCAGGAACGACGGTGTAAACACTCACGTTCACAACCAGGTAGTCGTAAACACCATCCCCATTCGTGTCGAGAGCGTAATCGCTATACTTGTTCGGGAACAGCTGAATTCCGTAAGTTATCGCTTTGTAAGCGTCAACCTTTCCGTAGCCGTAGTACTGATCCCAACCCGGAGCTCCGAGGTCTATCGCCGTGTGGTTGAGTATGTATCTTATCTGGACGTTTGTCGCGTTTGGATGAGTAGCCCAGGTTAAAGCTGCGACTCCGGCGACGAAGGGAGTTGCCATTGACGTGCCGCTAAGGTATGCGTAGTCGAGCGGAACACCGTAGGTCGTGTTGAGGTAAACCGGGTAAGTTGGCGTGGTGGAGAGGATGTTAACTCCCGGAGCCACGAGTTCCTGAGCTGAGCCATAGTTGCTGAAAGATGCAAGCTTGTCGGAGCTGTTTATTGCTCCCACAGCTATCACCTGCGGGTAGGCTGCCGGGTAGTCGATAGAGGAGGAGCCGTCGTTGCCAGATGCAGCAACGATGATTGCTCCCTTATTCCAGGCGTACTGGACTGCATTCTGAAGGGTTAAGCTTGACGTCGGCCCTCCAAGACTCATGCTGATAACCTTGGAGCCGTTGTCAACTGCGTACTGAATTCCGAGAGCGACATCGTAGTCCGTTCCTGTCCCGTTGGCAGTCAGCACTTTTTCGGCCATTATCTTGACGTTCGCAACTCCCGCAACTCCAAGAGAGTTGTTTATCACGGCAGCGATTATTCCAGCACAGTGAGTGCCGTGCCCGTTGTCGTCAAGCGGGTAGGGGTCGTTGTTAACTATGTCGTAGCCCAAGGGCACATAGTGAGGGGCTATGTCGGGGTGAGTGTAGTCTATACCAGTGTCAACTACTGCGACTATTATGGAGGAGTTCGTTGTTACGTTCCAGGCCTTAGTCGCATTTATGTCCGGCAATCCCCACTGGTACTTGAAGAGGGGGTCGTCTGGGATGTAGGTAGCGTGGACGTAGTGAGCGGGCTCGATGTAGGCTACGGAGAGACTCTTGAGAGAAGATTTAAGGTTTTCAAGGGTCGTGTTTGCCTTTATAACGAAGAAGCCGAGCTTTCTACTTGAGCAGAGGATCTTGCACTTACATTTGCACTTGGACTTTATCTCCTTTTTCAGCTCTTCCCTCAGCTCTTTCATTTTCTCGCAGCTCATCACCTTAAGGGAGTCGGGCTTCTTGAAGGAGACTATGTACGTGTTTGGAACGATATCCGACGCTTTCTTAGCGAGGGCCACTCCGGAGAGAGAGGCCATAAGAAGTGCAGCCATCAGAACTGCAACGCTCCAGTACAGCCTTTTTTCAGGTAGAGCCATGAAAAATAGATGAAAAACTGGTATATTTTAATTACCAAAACGACTGTTTTTTGATACTTTTATATCCACTTTCAGCTTTTGTTTAACATACAAACTCGCACGAACACTAAACTGCGATTCAAGTGTCAGATGTCCTCAAGGTAGCTCTCCAAAAACCTCTCTTATGTGCTTCATGAGTGCTCTCTCAACCTTCTTTACCGTGGAAATACTCACCTCGCTCGCCAAAGGACAAAAGTCGTGAACTACAGCTTTTCGCCTCTCAACGTCGTATATGACAGGATAGAACCTGCATCCAAGGGGTCTGTGCTCATATATTGTGCACAATCCGTCTCTGAGGAAAAAGCACTTCCCGTCAACGTTTCTGAGAACTCTAACTCCGTCAACTACGACACTGAACTCGTCTCTATTGTAGCCAAGTTTCTCTATCCTTCTGACATCCTTCTCACTGAGGGGCATCTCGGTTTCGTAGCAGCACTTGCTGCAACCCACTTCCAGACACCTAAGCTTGACTTCCACACGCGAAATTTGCGAATCTGATTTAAAACCTTGGTCGTACATTCCTCGATGCCTTCAGACTTGCTCGCAACGGAGGTTTCAGGTCTTAGAATGAAGAATCCGATTATACTCGCAAGCGGAATACTCGGCAGTAAAGCCTCTTCTCTCGCCAGAATCGCGAAGCACGCCGGAGCGATAGTTGCCAAGTCCGTGGGGGCTGAGAGAAGGGAGGGCTATAAGAACCCGGCCGTCATCAGCCAGAAATGCTGCCTTGTGAACGCCGTGGGACTCGCATCTCCCGGTGCAGAAGTTTTTGCGAAAGAGCTCGAGAGCGTGAAGTTTGCCTCTCCACTAGTCGTCAGCCTCTTCGCCTCAACTCCCGAGGAATTCGCCTCTCTCGTCGATTACTTTCCCTTCGCCTCAGCCTTCGAGCTGAACCTGAGCTGTCCCCACGCAGAAAAGCTTGGGATGGCGATAGGTGTTGACTGCGACGCCGTTAAGGAGTGCGTCA
>JAMOMT010000133.1 GCA_027066965.1 Archaeoglobaceae archaeon | reverse complement strand
GGAGAGAAGCAGGAAAGCTCGTAGTAAGGGTTCGGAGCGGAGATCCCTCAATCCACTTCGCAATAAACAAGTAGGTAGGGAGCTGGAGAAGATGTGAGTGCGAAGTTGTATCGGCAGTGAGCAGCGTTTTCGCCTCCTCAACCTCTCTAGGAGGAGAGCTAACATGCTCCGGTGTTTCCGAGTTCATTTTCGTCGGAGAGCCGACAGACGAAACGCTGAAAGAGGCTTATCTTGAGGAGGTTGCAAAAATTCCCTGCACGATAGTTTTTGCTTTGCTCAGCGTGGACAAAATAGACTACTAGCAAGCAAGGTTTCGAAGATCAGAGAAGAAGACGAGTCAGTTGTCGTGGTTTACCGTGCTTCGAGAGATGATGAGCTCGCTGTTAAGAGTAGGCTAAAGGATGTAGCGGAGAAAGTTAAAAAGCCAAGATAAAGATAATGGCCACGATAATAATCGACAAAGTCCTCGAAAGCAGGGGAAGGGGGTCTGCCTATACGGATAGCAGTCGTTGGTTTTGGAAAGGATATAAGGCAGCTTAGAAGACTTTCGGAGTGGCTGAGGGCTGAGATAATACTCTACAAGCCGGAGGTATGGAGAGAGCTTTTCGAGAAGGAGTACGACTGTATAGTTGCCTACATGCCCTGCGAAGCTGTTATAAGGGGAGTTTGCCCTCTACTCAGGAACAAGTGGGTCGATCCGGCAATAGTCGTCGTTGATAAGCCGATGAGATACGCCATACCTATTCTCGGTGGACACCACGGCGGGAACGAGGTTGCGGAAATACTTGAAAAGTTTGGGTTGAAGGCTATAATAACTACTGCCATGGAGTACAGCGAGGGACTCAGCATTGGAATAGGGTGCAGGAAGGGAGTTAGAGTTGAAGATATCGTTTACGCGATAAAAGCTGCTTTGGCAGAGTCAGGCTACACGCTAAAGGACGTGAGAGTTATAGCAACGGCTGAGACAAAGAGGGGAGAGAGGGAGTTGATAGAGGCCGTTGATTCGATGAAAAAGCCCCTTGTTTTCGTTAAAAACGAGGACATAAACTCGATATACGTGCCGAGCAAGAGCGAAGCTAAGAGGGTTGGGCTAAAGAGTGTTGCCGAGAGGTGTGCTCTCTTCTGTTCAAAGGAAAAGAAGCTAATCATGCCGAAGAGAGTTTACAGGGGAGTAACTGTTGCCATAGCGAGGTAGTTGCAAGTTCTTAGTAAACAAGAGGGGTTAACTATACAGGGATCGGGTAAAAAATCGGGGAGTTATACGTCGGAATAGGGCTGGGAAAAGAGGGTATGCTAATTCTGTGAGCGAAGGATGTTCTAAGTAGAGCTGACGTCGTTTTTGGGGCATAAAAGTAAGGAAGGACTGCAGAAGTGGGTAAATCCAAAAGCTAAGTGATAAAGAGCAGGATGGTCAAAGAGAGAAACTTGCAGTCGAGTTTTCAAAGGATGGAGCTGCTATCGACTGGAGACCCGATGGTTTCTGGCTTGGGTACTAACAAGTAAGAACTGATGTTGAGTCTTGTATAAGCAGCGTCGCCGTTGGTCCTTGTAACGAGAGACTCCAGTCTAAAAACCTAAATCCAGATTAACCTTTGTGGAGAGGACGAAAGGTTATATCAGACTGATGAGAGCTTTACCGTTAGCTTGAACGACACATTGCTGTACATTCGGAGAGTAAATAAACAAGGAGTTGTTAGAGCATAAAATAATCCTGACCAAAAGACAAGAAAATTGGAAATAAATCGAAAATTGAGGGGTATGTATGTGCGGTAACGGATCGGGAAGCAAGAGGGGGCTCGTCATAGTCGGGCACGGAAGCAAACTGCACTACTACAGAGAGGTTATGGAATTCCACAGAGAAAGGATAAAGAAAGCCGGATTCTTCGACGAAGTAGAGCTTGCCTTTGCAGCTCATGACAGGAAGCCGACAGTCGATGAGGTTGTGAAAAGGATGAAGAGTAAAGAAATCTACCTTGTCCCCCTTTTCATGGCCTACGGAGTTCACACGGTAGAAGAGTTACCAGAGCTGCTCGGATTCGAGTTTAAGGAAGGTGTTGTGGAGATCGAAATGGACAAGAAGAGAGTAATACTCTGCGAGCCCGTCGGGAAGGACGAGCTTATAACCCACGCAATACTGAACAGAGTAATGGCAGCCATAAATGAGCTTTCCGAGTAATCTTTCATTTTTTTATGTTTTTCGTTTTTGCTCCTAACTTAAAAAACTTAAAGAAAAGATCAAGATTGAGATAAAACAGCGAAAAAACGAAAACTGAAAAATTGAAAAGGTCGTACTAACTCTAAAGATGCAGTATGGACCGCATAAGCAAGAACATTCTCGGTATTGACATCGGGGGGACCAACGTTGACGTCGTCGTTTACGACGGCAGCTTCAGGCACGTCGAAACAAAACCGACTTCCGAAGTTTTTCCAGAGTTTTCTACCTACCTGTCGGAGCTGATAGAAAAGACTGGTGCAAAGGCAGTCGGGGTTGGAGCGGCAGTGTGGTTGAGAGGAAAGGGTAGAATTCCAAAGCCCGTTTTTGCCCCAAACCTTCAGGGCTTTGAACAGCTCGAAAAACTCTCAGCTCTCTCTACTACGGGAATAAGCGTTGTTCTCGAAAACGACGCGAACTGTTTTGCTCTCTACGCCTCCCACGTCCTTGAGGCTAAAGATGTGTTTGGAGTTACGGTTGGCACTGGAGTTGGCAGCGGAATCGTCGTCAACGGAAAAATTTACAGAGGGAACGGGATGGCTGGAGAGGTAGGGCATGTAAGCGTTTGCGAAAATGGGAGAATATGCGGTTGCGGGGAGAGGGGGCACCTCGAAGCCTACTTCGGAGGAAGAGCTTTCGAGTACGAGGGGAAGGATGCAAAGGAGCTCGTTGAGAGTGGAGCGATATACGCAACGGACGGGTTCAGGTACTTCTGCATGGCTATTGCGAACGCGATAAGGCTCCTCGATCCGGAAGTCGTGGCTCTTGGGGGAAGGATAGGCATGAACCTTGACACGGAGATAGTGAAAGACTGTGTTTACAGCTACCTGCCAGAGTTCTACGATGTCAGAATAGAGGCTGTAAGGGATGAGCTTGCAGTTGCGAAAGGTGCTTGTCTTTCCTGCATACAGTGGAGCGTTGGGGAGGTGTGAGCTTGAGCAGCTGCGACATGTTGAATCAACGCGAGTGCTACGTTACTCATTCAGTGAGTGCGGTGCTAAGAGTAGAAAACCTGAGGTTAAAACTCAGGAACTTTGAGCTAAAAGACATCAGCTTTGAAGTGAGTAGGGGCGAGCACTTCGCCATAGTTGGGCCTACTGGAAGTGGGAAGTCTCTCTTGCTCGAGACCATAGCTGGAATTTACACGCCCACCTCCGGAAGGATACTAATAGATGGAGTTGAAGTAACACACACTCCGCCTGAGAAGAGAGGAGTCGGGATGGTGTACCAAGACTGCATGCTCTTCCCCCACATGAGCGTTTACGACAACATAGCCTACGGTCTTAGGATAAGAGGGATCGAGAGAAAAAGAATCGATGAAAGAGTCAGTGAGCTAGCCGAAATGCTTGAGATAGAGAAACTTCTTGAGAGAAGGCCAAACACGCTAAGTGGAGGAGAGAAGCAGAGAGTGGCTATAGCAAGGGCTCTCGCAATAAGACCAAAGCTGATGCTTTTAGATGAACCATTCAGTGCTCTTGATGCGGAAACGAGGGTCAGGTTAAGAGAGGGCATATTCAAAGTGCTGAGGAAAGAGGACGTGGCAGTCGTTCACGTCACGCACATAATGGAGGACGCAAAAACTGCGGATAGAATAGCGAGGATGAGGGATGGAACTTTAACGCTTTAACAGGTTGTACAAACTGTAATCGACAGAGAAAAGTAAAATCAGTAAAGAATTCTGTTCATGTCCTCCCCACCGTAAAAGATCTCCTGAATTCTGTCATATATGTCCTCCATCCCGTACCCCTCTTTTGCTGAAACGGGGATCGGTTTCTGAAGGAGTCCAGCTTCCCTTATAACGTGGAAGAGGTCTCTCTCAACTCCCGTCCCAAGCTCCGAGTAGAGGAAATCCGGCTCGCTCCACCTCTCAATCCTCTCAAGCTCTCTTTCGCCAAGCAAATCGCACTTAGAGAGGACTGGAACGTGAGGAATTCTAAGCCTGAATATCGAGGAAGCCATGAGGAATGTTACAGAAACAAAGCCGTCTGGCTGTTTTGATATTACGGGGTCAAACAGGAAGACGGCCATGCTGTCCTTTCCGAGGACATTTATTACTATCTCGCTGCTCCTCCTGAGTGTGAAAAGCTCCATCTGTCCGGGAGTGTCTATCAGGACATAAGGCACGTCGTACTCGTCTATCTCTTCCTTTATCTCGTCTATCTCAGCCCCAAGCAAATCAGCCCCAAGGATCTGAGCCCCGTTCGGCCCCACTCCATAGTTCAGCATTATGTCCTCGAGAGTGAACCTCTCCCTGACGTCAACGTCAGGAGAGTAAGGCATGTTTTCGCTTCCCGGATCGAGGTTAACTGTTACGTGGTCTATCTGATGGAAGTCGAGCCACTCCGAGAAAGCTGCGACGAGGTGAGTTTTACCGCTTCCAGCTGTCCCTATGAAATAAATGTTTACTTTCCTCATGTTTGTTCACTCTTTTTAAGTTTATTTAATCCCCATTTATCATCATCTAAACCCGCTATCCATAACCCATCTTCAATACAACCCAATTTCCAGAATCACCATCCTGTGTACTTAATCAGCCCTCCCCTCCACGCCGAGTCGAGCTTTTCCACCTCAATAACCAATGTGCCTCCAGAGTAAGTTATCTCCATCAAATCTCCCATACTCTCGCCTATTAGCTCAGCTTTAAGTCCCCTCTCCTCAAAGAACTTTACAAGCTCTTCCCCTCCGTCAACCTCCACCAACCACCTCGTGTTCGATTCGGAGAATAGAGAGACATAGTCCTTAGCCTTAACTTTGCACCCACTACCACCTATGCACATTTCAGCTAAAGCGATTGCCAATCCACCTTCCGATAGATCGTGACAGGCATAAACTCTGAACTGTTTGAATGCCGAAAGCATGGCACTCGAATAGTTCTTCAGCTTTTCTGGCGAGGTCTTTGGAACTACCGTACTCTTTTGACTCGTAACAGCACAGTAGAGACTTCCTCCAAACTCTTTCGCAGTTTCTCCAACGAGAACGACGTCTCCCTTGCCCTTGAAGTGAGAAGTTATCGCCTTTCTAACATCCTCAACAATACCTATACCCATCAAAGCGGGAGTTGGAGCTACAGCTGAGTGAGGAGTCTCGTTGTAGAAGCTCACGTTACCGCTAACGCACGGCAGGCCGAAGCCTCTTGCCATCCATCCCAAAGCTTTAACGCACTCTACAAACTCCCCCATTCTCTCTGGCTTTTCGGGGTTTCCGAAGTTCAGGCAATCAGCAAAGCTGTGAGGTTTGGCGTTAACAGCAACTAAGTTTCTCACCATCTCGTCGAAGGAACTTGCAGTCCCCCAGTACGGGCTTATCTTGCACATCCAAGGGTTAACATCTGCCGTTAAAGCCAATCCCTTCCACGATTCCGTGGGTCTTATAATAGCCGCATCTCCGTGAGTTTCTGCGTTGGCTTTGCCGTGGAGGGGTGGAAGAATTGTCGATGCCCTGACCATGTGGTCGTACTGCCTAATTATCCACTCCCTGCTCGCAACGTTTGGGTGAGAGAGCATTTCGAGTATCAGCTTCGAGAAGTCGTGGACAGGAGAGGTCTCGTCAACCTCGACGACCTCCTTAACCCTGTACTCCCTGCAGTACTCCACAGCCTTAACGACGAAGTCGATATCCATGTCGTAGATCTTGTAACCCTGGTAGTACACCCTGAGCTTTCTGTCTCCTGTGACCCTTCCAACGACCACAGCCGGAATGTCCCACTTCTGGAAGATGTAAAGAACTTCGTCAACGTGCTTTGGATTTACAGTCAGCATCATCCTCTCCTGACTCTCGCTCACCCATATCTCCCAAGGGGCCATCCCCTCCTCCTTGAGGGGAACCTTGTCGAGCCAGACTTCAGCCCCGAAACCAGCAGCGAGCGCCATCTCTCCTATCACGCAGCTAAGGCCTCCACCACCCAAGTCCTTCATTCCAGTGAGATAGCCTTTTTCGACTACCTCCAAGCACGCATGGATGAGTGGTTCCTTCATTATCGGGTTGCCAAGCTGAACGGCGCTCCTCGATTCCTCTTCACTGCTCTCGTCGAGCTCGGCTGATGCGAATGTTACACCGTGAATTCCATCTCTTCCAGTAAGACCCCCAGCAAGCACAAATAGGTCCTCTTCACTTCCGGCTCTGCTGTGAACTATCCTGTCTTTTCTCGCAATTCCAACGCATCCAACGTTGACGAGACAGTTGGTGAGATACGAGTCGTCGAAGAAGACCATTCCAGCAACCGTGGGAATCCCAACCCTATTTCCGTAGTCTCTTATTCCAGCAACTACTCCGGAGAACAGGTATAGGGGGTGCTTCGTACCCCTCGGAATCTCGTCTTCGGGTGTGTCAAGGTTCCCGAAGAATAGGGGGTCAAGCAAGGCAACTGGCTGAGCCCCCATGCATAGAACATCCCTTAGAATGCCACCAACTCCAGTGGCAGCTCCTCCATAGGGCTCTATTGCAGAGGGGTGGTTGTGGGACTCCATGGCAACAACATAAGCGTAATTATCATCGAAAACAACGACTCCGGCATCCTCCTCTATCGCCGAGATAACGTAATCGGCCTCAATTTCGAAGAGGTATTGCTTCAGGTAACACTTCGAACTCTTGTAGCAGCAGTGTTCACTCCAGGCCTGAGCTATGGACTGAAGTTCTATGTCGTACGGGTTTCTGCCAGTCCTCTCGAAGTAAACCTTAACTCTCTTCATCTCCTCTACGCTTAAAGCTAATCCGAGCTCATCGCTAATTTTTTTCAGGTCATCGTCACTCGCTTGGAGAAGGTTGATCTCGTACAGTTCAAAAGGAACGTCCACCTTTCTGTAGAGTTCAGGCATGGAAACTCGTAGGCGGGTAGTTAAAAAAAGTTGCTTAATTTGCTGAGAGTTTGAAGTGCCCCATACCGAAGCTCGCCTTCGCCCCAGCTCCTATCAGCAGACCGATGGAGAGGAGCTTTCTCGCGTTATCGTCGAGTTCAGCTTCGTAAATGGCGTAACCGGTGTATCCGCAAAACGTCCTTTTTCCTTCCCTCTTCGAGCGGTTATAGAGCTTGTGTCTCCTCCAAGCAGAGTCGAGAATCGCGTCCTTGACGCTGAACGGCGGAACCTCTCCTTTCCCGTACTCGTTGACATAATGAATCAGCCTGCTCCTGACCATTCTGATCAGGTGTTCGAGGGAGATTGGAGTCCTTGCATCTATTGGAGTAACGTAGTCGATGCGAATTTTGCCCGGAAGGTCTGAAGGGGACAGTTTAGCCAGATTAACGGTTTTCACGCTTTCGGAGTAAAAGCTGCCGTCGTAAACGAGTTCATTGGTGAAGTAGTCCCTCACCTCAAGCAGCTCGTACTTCGAAGTCCTGTTGAGACCAATACTTCCAAGGAACTTCAGGCCGAAAATGATGTGAGGAATATATCTAACATAATCTCCAAAGACATTTATCTCAAGAGAAAGTTTAAAGTTTTTCGCATTTACTTTTTTCGAGAAGAACGGAGGAATGAAAGAGATTGGCCTTATGGGCTGGCTCTTTCCCCTCTTCTGCCTGTCTCTAACGTAGAGCTCGTAGTAAAGGCAATCCTCTCTGCTCAAGCAAACACTGCACCTTGGTTGCAGATAGCCGCAAACGGCTCTAAAGAGAACGTTTCCGAAGCCACCCCTAAATTTGTTCCCGAGCCAGTACGGGAGTTCGCACTTGGGGAAGTGCAGAGTTGCCACGAGTTTCGTAAGCCTGAGTTCGAATCCGGACACTGTAGACGACTGACGGGGAAGTATTTCATTCTTTTGTTTAACAGTAAACTCAACAATCGGCCGTAAACGGCAGCAAAGAGGGGACGTGGTAGCTTTAACAGAGAAAAAAGGTGAGGAGATCGTTCAGATTGAGGTTGCAGATCGATTTTATGGGTGGTTTTTATTAAACTTAAGATATACACAAGGAGCTAGAATAAAAATGGAGATAGAGTGAAATTGTTCAATAGCTGGAATTCAGCGTAAATTCAGAGAAAGAAAGCAATGTATGTGAGTAATGGACGAGAGAAAGCAGAAAATTTCTCAGTTTCAGGTTGCATACCGTTAAATACCCTCTGGAAAAAACGGGAGGTATTCCAAAATGATGGATGAAAGTAAGGAATCAGAAAACTATATTATTTATAGAATCTAGAGGGTTTTTGGATAGGGAAACAGAGAAGAGCCCCTGAAAATGGGGATTGAAAGTATCTACGAGGGGCACTTCTACCATAACATTCCAGAAGCACGCTCAATATTAGGTGTTAGTTTCTGATGTTTCTCCGTGCAAAACGTTTAATGTGTAACTTTAATTAAACAAAGTTTGAAAAACTCATGCTACATACTGTAACGTGTGCAGCCTACATTATAATTGCATTAA
>JAMOMT010000132.1 GCA_027066965.1 Archaeoglobaceae archaeon | reverse complement strand
CTGCATAAATTCATTGTACTGGTGCAAAACCTCAAAACAGTGCGGGGGGCGGGATTTGAACCCGCGGACCCCTTCGGGACAGGGTCTTAAGCCCTGCGCCTTTTCCTGGCTCGGCAACCCCCGCTCGTCGATATTCTAACCTAGAGGAAAATAAAACTTAACCCTACTCGAGCAGAACCCTTATCAGGTCCTTGTCGTGAACCAAGCCGGCAAGCCTGTTCTCAGCATCTAATACAGGCATGTGGTCTATGTCCTTCCTGACCATCTCCCTCGCACACTTGCTTACCGAGGTGTGAGGATAGACATGTGCAGCTTCTCTCATGTAGTTTCTGACCGGTTCCTTTGGCAGTTTCACAACGCTTACCTCAAAGTACTTGACTGTAAAGTCTCTTATGCTGTCCCAAGTCCAAGCATCATCCGTGTCGCTTGAAGAGGAATAGTGAGTCTGCTCTATGAAGTCCTCTATAAGCGTCTCCGTGAGCATTATCTTCTCGTCAACGATCCCGCACAGCTCAGCAGAGGAATTGAGAACTGGACAAAGTTCAGAGTTGCTTATCCTCATTATCTCTCCGACTATGTTTAGGGGCGTCTCATCCCATACGCAGACCGCTTTTGGAGTCACATAATCCTTCACGGGCTTATCTATTCCCATCTCGGCTATCTTCGCAACTATGTCCCTCACAGTTATAATCCCCGCAAGCCTATCGCCGTCGAGAACTGGGAGCCTTCTGAAGGGCGTGGAAACGAGAATCTCGACAACTTTCTTGAGCGGTTCGTCAACCTTTACAGTAACCGGCTCGGGAGTCATGAGGAGAGCTATCTGATCCTCCTCAACCTTCCTGAGGATGTCCTTCCTCGTTATTATCCCGGCAAGCCTTCCGTCCTTAACCACGGGCACGGCAGATATTCCGTACTTCTTGAACAGCTCGAGAACATTCTCTCTCCTGCCCGGCAACTCCGCGTATATCACGTTTTTATTCATCACGTCTCCTGCGGTGAGCATTACTCGATGAGACTTCCAGATGGTTATATACTTTTTCTTACCCATTTTGAAATTTTGACGATTTGGCGATTTGAATTGTCCTATGTTCTGTGTTCCTTTAATGTTCTTCTACCCCCACCATGTTCACGATTCCTGACGGTAAAACTCCTGACCGCGCGATTTGTTACGATAAAGGCTAAAGTAGGCAATAACGGAAAACAACCAAAGGCTACAAGCGCGAAAGTTACAAACGGTTAGTCATCGAAAAGTTAGTCATTAAACGCAAGAAAAGAGAAAAATAACGCGAAGTCCAGCTCGTTTCATGTTCTTCGAAAGGCAGGTGAAGGATTTCATAAACATAGACCCCCTCCAGACCGGAGGAAAGCTAACAGAGGATGCAAAGAAGGTCTTACTCGAGTGGGGTGACGGTTACAGCATATGCGACTACTGCACGGGAAAGCTGGAGGAAATAACGAAACCTCCAGTAAACAAATTCGTGGAGGAGCTAAAGGAGTTCTTCGACTGCGACGAAGTAAGGTTGACAACTGGAGCGAGGGAAGGGAAGTTTGCAGTTATGCACGCACTCGCAAAGGCGAATCCGGACAAGAAGTGCGTCGTTGTTGACTCGAACGCTCACTACTCCACCCTCCTCGCAGCTGAGAGAGCTGGATTGAACGTGATAGAAGTCGAAAACTCAGGCTACCCGGAGTACAGGATAAACGAGGAGAAGTACAGAGAGATTCTGGAGGGTAGAAACGATATTCTGCTTGCTGTCCTTACTTACCCGGACGGAAACTACGGAAATTTGCCGGACGCAAAGAAGGTGAGCGAGGCGTGCAGAAAAGAGGGCGTACCTCTCCTGCTCAACTGTGCCTACTCAGCCGGAAGGATGCCCATTAGCATGGCAGAGCTCGGAGCGGACTTCATCGTGGCGAGCGGTCACAAGTCCATGGCGTCTGCCGGACCTGTAGGGGTCCTTTGCTTTTCCAGCGATTACACTAAGGTCGTTGCGAAGTGGTCGAAGTACAAGAAGGGGAAGGAGGTCGAGTTTCTCGGCTGCACTGCGAGAGGTGTACCCCTGTTAACGCTAATGGCTTCCTTCGACCACGTGAAGGAGAGGGTTAAGAGGTGGGACGAGGAGGTCGAGAAGGCGAGGTGGTTTGCTGAAGAGATGGAGAAGCTTGGCATAGTTCAGCTTGGAGAGAGGCCTCACAACCACGACCTGATGTTCTTTGAGTCCGAAATACTCTACGAGATTTCAAGGAAAGTGAAGAAGGGCAGGTACTTCCTTTACAAGGAGCTCAAGAAGAGGAGAATTCACGGAATTAAGCCGGGGTTAACGAGGCACTTCAAGCTCTCGACGTACCTAGTTCCAAAGGACGACCTGAAAACTGTTCTCAATGCTTTCGAGGAGATAATCGAAGCCTACAGGTTTTAAATTTATTTTTACTTATGAAAAAATATATCAATGTTCTCAGAGTGCAAGTTGTACAAGTTAGCCAAGGAAAAAACAGGACAGTATGATTTTTGACTCTCACAACAATGTGGATAAGTTAGATAATGGGAAGGGAAGCCGACAGTTTCCGCGCTTCCCGTGCCCTCTCGGAACACAGTACAACGCGGAACGGGATCGGGCTTAACTTCCGGGTTCGGAATGAGTCCGGGTGTTTCCCCGAACCCTATGACCGTCGGCAAAGTAACCAGTTCCCGGTGGGTATTTAAATGTTGTCCTCGACACTATCAGCAAGTTCGAGTATATTCGAGTATACACTTCGTAATAGGGGGTGTAATCGTGAAGATGGTACCACATCAGTCAGATTGCCCAAGGAAATGATCGAAGAAACTCACGGAGTTCTGCGACGAGCTCCGGGGGGACTTTAGAGACGAGATAACCGAGGGTATGAGGAGGAAAGCAGAGTACTTTAAGAAACTGAAGGAGAACATAAGGATAAAAATTTCACCAAATTCGGGAAACTCGAAAACAAAATTAATACCAAGACCCAACCGTGTTTAATGAACTCCATCCGTTTCGTTAGAACTCTCTGCCCATACTGCGGGTGCGGCTGTGGAATTACTGTTTGCGAGATTAACGGCAGATATCTCATTAGTCCGGACAAAAGCAATCCTGTAAACGCCGGAAAGCTCTGCATTAAAGGCAGGTATCTCAACCAGCTCCTCGAAGCTCTAAAGGATAGGCCCAAATCCCCCATGATCAGAAGAGGAGAGAAGTTCGTAGAGGTGAGCTGGAGAAAGGCAGCTGAAGTTCTCGCCAGAGAGTTGAGAAGACGTAGAAAAGATTCAAGTTTCGGCTTTGTATCCTCCGCAAAGTGCACGAACGAGGAGAACTATCTGATGCAGAAGCTCTGTAGGATGCTCGGCTCGAACAATGTCGACCACTGTGCGAGGCTCTGCCACGCTCCGACAGTTTCCGCCCTCTCGCGCTCCCTCGGCTCTGGAGCTATGACGAACCCGATAGACGACATAGCAAAGGCTGATTGCATCTTTGTCGTGGGCTCGAACACGTTCGAGCAGCACCCTATCGTAGCCACCAGAATTCTGACGGCAAAGGACAGAGGAGCAAAGCTCATAGTTGCCGATCCAAGAAGAAACGCGACTACAAGAAACGCAGATCTACACCTCCAGCTCTACCCCGGAACTAACGTGGCTCTGCTGAACGCCATTGCAAAGGTGGTTGTCGAAAGAGGGTTATACGACGAGGAGTTTCTGAGCAGAAACGTGTCGGGCTTTGAAGATTTTCTCTCGTTCGTTTCTGCGCTAAACATTGACGATCTTTCGAAGACGTGTGGAGTCAAACGAGAGGCCATAGAGAGGGTAGCGGAGCTAGTTTCTCAGAGGGCGGCTTTCGTCTACTGCATGGGCCTAACTCAGTTCTCCTCGGGCACGGATGGGGTTACAGCCTTAGCTAATCTCGCACTTATTACAGGAAACGTTGGCAGAGAGGGCTGTGGAATCTTCCCGCTTAGAGGGCAGAACAACGTTCAGGGAGCGTGTGACATGGGGGCTCTGCCAGAGTTCTTCCCCGGTTATGCAAGGGTGAACGAGGAGAACGCTAAAAGGTTCGGAGAGCTGTGGAAAGCAGAAATCAGCGGAGAAAAAGGTTTAACACTGCCAGAGATGTTCAATTCCAAAGAGATCGAGGCTATGTACATCATGGGAGAGAATCCGGCAGTTTCGGAAGCGAACTGCAACAAGGTGAGAAAGAAGCTGTCAAGCTTAGATTTTCTTGCAGTCCAAGACATCTTTTTCACAGAGACAGCAGAGTTTGCTGACCTCTTCGTGCCGGTAGCGAGCTGGGCAGAGAAAGAGGGAACTTTCACAAACACGGAGAGGAGGGTCCAGAGAATAAGGAAGTTCGTGAACACTAATTTCCCATCGGACCTTGAATTTATAAGCGAGGTTTCCCGGTTTCTTGGCTTCAACTTCCCTTCAACGCCAGCAGAGGTCTTCTCAGAGATAGAGAAGGTTGTAAGGCAGTACAGAGGGCTGGGAGAAAAAATAGACAGTGGGGAGGCGTTCTGGGGAGGAAAAATTCTTTATTCAAACGGATTTTCGACTCCAAACGGAAAGGCGAGGCTGTTTAAGGTAGAATACAGGGCCCCGGCCGAAAAGCCCGACGAATGCTATCCCTTCATCTTGACGACCGGAAGAGTTGCCTTCCACTTCCACACCGGCACCATGAGCAGGAAATGCAACTCTCTTGCAGAGGAGGTCAACTCGACATTCGTGGAGATCAGCGAGAGAGACTCTGAAAGGCTCGGAGTTAAGAGGGGCGAGGTCGTGAGGGTCGTGACGAGGAGGGGAGAGATAAAGGCTAAGGTCGTTGTCGGGGGGATAAAGGAGGGTGTAATCTTCCTGCCGTTCCACTTCTCCGAAAACCCCGCAAACGCCCTGACCTCAGACGCTCTGGATCCCTTATCCGGAATTCCGGAGCTGAAGGTGTGTGCAGCGAGGGTGGAGGTGGTGGAAAGTGAGTAGCATCAGCAACGTTAACAACACCGGAATTAACAGCATTATAGAGCTCTTCGAGAGGTGGCTGAAAAGCATGAAGTGCGTGAGGTACGAAGGCGTAAGTGGAGAGTGCAAGACTGTCAGCCTTCTCAGGAAAGCCCTGTCGGGTTTCGAAGTTGTAACTTCCACAGATGGCTACACTGCCAGTATCGTGAAAGGAGAAGCTCTGAAGTTCGATTTTTCGGGAAACCCGAACATAGCGAAGTTTCTCTACGAACTCCGTACATTTGGTTTGAACGATCAAAAAGTCGTCTTATGTCGTCCTTGTGACGCGAGAGCGATAGTAGAACTGTGCAAGAGAAATCAACTCGAAAGAGAAAAACTCGTGCTGATAGGAGTTTACTCCCCCGAGAGCTGCAAGAGAAGAGATTACTGCTGCGTCAGGTTCTCCGATTTCGACGTCTTTCTTTTCGAGGTTGAAGCTGAAAGCAATGGTAAAATCGTACTAGTATTCATGAAAAAGTACGTTTGCGAGGCTGACGGGAAAGACGGGAAGATGGATGTGAGGAAAGTCCTTTCAAGGTTCGAGGAACTCGAAGATGCCAGAGTCCTAGAACCGGAAGAGTTCTTGAAACTCCTAAAGAGCTGTATAGAAGAGCTTGAAAGGGTAGAAAGGCTCCTTGATTCCTACGACGGAAGCAACAGTGATGAAAATCTGAAAATAACGTCTTACTTCGAAAGGTGCATGAAGTGCATGGGCTGCGTTTACGAGTGCCCCATATGCATATGCGAGGACGTATGCATGGTCAAAGGCATCGGAAGAGGAGAAGTGCCACCTCCTCCGCAGTTCCTGATCTTCAGAATGCTCCACGTAGCAGACAGCTGCGTGAACTGCGGGCAGTGCGATGACGCTTGCTGTGCGAACATACCTATTTCAAGAATTTTCCAGAAAGTGCAGAGGAAATACTGGAGGGACACGGGATTCGTTCCCGGGATAAACTACGAGCTCTCTCCGAGGATGAGATAACAGATGAGACAATGAGAGTCATTCTCTCAAACCTTTACGCTCCCTTTATAAATTTCCAGCAGCTCCGCAGTTCGTGTCTCGTAAGGGCGGGCGTGAGAGTTACCGTAAAGGGAGGGAGAGACTTAAAGCCGATGCCGGTTTGCTGTTCGTCGCTCTCGTCTGGGGCGCAACTTTTCCAGTCGTGAAGGTGGCTTTGAACTACGTTCCTCCCTTCACTTTCAACGCCCTGAGATTTTTCCTCTCCTCAGCCATCTTTGTCCTTCTTTCCGCATCGCACGTACGGCAGTTCATCTGGAAGGTTAAAGCGAGCTTTCGAGAGGGATTCAGGATAGGAAGTGTTGTTTTCCTCGGTTACTCCCTTCAAACCCTCGGTCTCAAAGTCACGACGGCAACGAATGCGGGCTTCATAACCTCTCTGTATGTTGTACTAACCCCCATCGTGAGCTGGGTACTCTACAGAACGAAAATCAGAAATAAGGATGTTTTCTGCACGATGCTTGCTCTATCGGGCATGATTCTACTGAGCTCAAGCTCGGGATTGGACGTTTCAGCCGAAATCGGGGACGCTCTCCTCCTCGGATGTGCGTTTGCCTTTGCAGCGGAGATATCAATGATAAGTCATCACTCGAGACTCTGCGATCCCGATAGTCTTGCTTTCTGGCAGATAGTGGCCGTTGCGATTCTTTCCCTGCCCTTTTCACTTAAGGAGGGTGCCATACTCCACCCAGTCATTAACGGGATTGTCATCTTCTCCCTTGCCATCACAGCCATATTTGCGACGGTGATAGCCAGAATCTTACAGAACAGACTCCAAAGTGTCACTATGCCCACTGACGCGGCCGTAATCTTTTCGATGGAGGGGGTTTTCTCTCACATCTTCTCGGCTCTAACGCTTGGAGAGGTTCTCACGCCCCTGCAGTACCTTGGTGCTCTCGCGATAGTTCTGGCCGTTGTGATATCCTCCCTGACTTCCGCGAGTTCCTAAATTTTAATCATCGTTGTTTTAAACCCTCAAAACCTTTGACTGCCACAGTCTTATGGCTCTCAGCAAGTCTATCTTCCTGAACTCGGGCCAGTAAACATCAAGAAAGCAAGCAACGCTGTTTGCAGTTTGCCAAGTAAGAAAGTTCGAGAGTCTCTGTTCTCCCCCAGTCCTTATGAGCAGGTCAACTTTCGAGTACCTTCCATCTCCGTACAGGTACTTCTCCACAATTCTCTCGTCTATTTCTCTGCTGGACAGTTTCCCTTCCTTCACGTCCCTCAGTATTGCTTTAACAGCATCAACTATCTCCTGCCTCCCGCCGTAAGCCAAGGCAACATTCAGCTGGATGTTACTGTAGCTTCTCGTCGCTTCCTCCACCAACTTAATAGCTTTCCTTACATAATCTGGCAGAAGCTCCTTTCTGCCAACGACCCTAACCCTAACCCTGTTCCTGTGAATTCTCCTATCTTTAGACAGCCTTTCAAACTCCCTCGCTACGAGGTTGAATATGTTCCTTTTCTCCTCCTCGCTCCTGTTGAAGTTCTCGGTCGAGAAGGCGTAAACGGTCACGTTCCTTATTCCGAGCTCCCAGCACCAGTTCAGCACATCCTCAGCCTTTCTCGTCCCGAAAACGTGTCCCGCATTTGGTGGGAGCCCCCTACTTCTTGCAAACCTCCTGTTCCCGTCCATAATTATCGCAACGTGTTCTGGAATCTTTCCGGCCTTTACTTCTCTCTCGAGTTTTCTCTCGTAAATTTTTGCGATGGGGTTCTTTACCGCACTCCAGAGTCCGAGGACATTACTGTCTCTTACCACGTCTAGTGCAAACTCCCGGGATCTGTGCATCAGTGACACCCCTTTTCTACTATCCGAGGTGACTGAATCCCAAACCGTTCCTTTATCTGCAACGCTCCATCCGGCACAACGAGCCGGTTTTGGGATTTGATAGGGGCGTCGAGTAAAAAGATTTTTAAAATTGTTCTGAAGTTAATACTTTACAATTCAAGAATTTTTGCAAAAATTCGACAAAACCAGAGTCTGAACTTCAGGATTTCAAAATTTCTCCACTGCCTCTCTCACGAGGTCAGCGTACTCGGGCTTTATGTAGTACCTGTTCTTCTCCCCGAGTTCGGTTTTGAGTATTCCAAGCCTCGCACACATCAGTCCAACCATTGCAGAGACCCCTCTTTTGTTTATATTGCTCGTGCTGACTCTTTCCTTCAGCTTCGCGTATATCTCGTCGGTCGTGTACTTCTCTCCTTCGAGCAGTACCTTCAATAGTTCCTTCCTTATTCCGCTCCTGTCCCTCTCAAGGTACTTTTTAAGCCTGTTCTCAATCTCCTCCCGTTTCATGTTCCCAAACCTTTCCAGTTTTAGAGGGGTGCTCTTTCCACGACCACCCTGCTCGCAGTTGGATACCTCTCGACTATGCTCACCCTGAAACCCTCAGCTTTTAAAACTTCACTCAACCTCTCTGCCTCCTCGGGAGAGAACTCCACTACGTAAAGGCCATCGCTTTCGAAAATTGAGCGTTCATACACACCCTTTCTGTCGAGCAGAGAGAGTAGGTGGTCGAGTTCTCCACTCGAGCACTCGACGCAGCCGCACAGAAGTGTACCATCTCTTGTAACCGCGTAAAATTCGGGGTGATTCATTGCCATCCTGATAAACCTCCTCCTCATCTGAGCCTTATCCTTGAATAGAACCGTGCAGTAGTGGAACTTCTCCACGGATTCGAGATACTTTTCAGCGATCTCTCCGCAGCCCTTAGCCTCGAAGAATTCTCCTGGCTCGAATCCTCTCCTAAGTAGCTCGTCCTGATTCGTAGCCGAGAACTCGAGCTCGTTAAGGTTCATGAATATATCGTGTGAGTTAACGAACTCCGCAAGCCTTTCGTCGAACTTCAGAGCTGGGATTTCGATTCCAACTTCCATTCCTAGCTTTTTGGCAACTCTAACAGGTTCTTCGTAAAGTTCGAGGGGCTTTACGGGATGAAAGCGAATTTCGTCAATAAAAGAGAGCTTTTCCAGAGTTCTTTCACTTGCAGGAAGGCTCGTGTAGAGGTGAATATGCAGATCAAGATCTTTCAGCAGCTTCGCAAATCTAAGGGTTTTTTCGGGAACGTAGAGGGGCTCTCCTCCCGTTATAGATGCTCCCTCAGCACTCATAAGCTCTATTTCCTCCAACAAATCCTCTTCGCTTTTTACCAGCCTTTCGTTTGCGAAAGTAATGTCCTTTCCCTTCCTCTCGTCGGAGATCGGGCAGTAGAAGCACGAGTTCGGGCATAAGCCGGTTACGAAGAGGACAAGTTTAGCTCCTCTCCTGCAAAGCTTACAACCTTCGCTGAGGTAAGTGTAGTAGCTGCCAGCCTCTATCCTCGTTGGCTTTTTCATCATATATTTGATGAGCAATAGGGGTATTAAAGTTAGAGTGCACGTGGTGTTTCACTTTCGGCCTGTGTGACGCTAATGGCCGAACACTTGTAACTATAGTAGATAAAATTTATCAACGTAAAATTAGAAACAAAAATTAAGCTGTTAAGCTCTCAAATCTTTTCTTCACCCATTCGATGCCAAGAGATTCCATAAAGTATCCAGCCCTCGGCCCGTACGTTTTACCGAGAATTGCCTTGTAGATCGCCTTAAAGGCTTTGGCCGGCTTCAAACCAACCTCGTTAGCGACATCGTAAACGAGGTTGTGCAGCTCGTCTGCTTTCATGCCATCCTTAAGCCTGAGAGCGAACTCTCTTAGGAATTCAAGCTCCTCTCCGGAAAACTGAACCTTTTTGACCTCCTCCAAGCCCAGCACTTCGAACTTCAACCTCTCGGGAGCGAACTTCTCTATCCACCTTCTCGCATACTCTAACCTTCTCTTTATGTCAGGCAACGTTTCCTCGTCAACTCTATAACCCGTCCTTTTCACTATCTCTATCGCCTTCTCCACATCCCAGTTCGCTATCTGCCCTACGACGACAAGGTGCCTGAATGGAACATCGCTATATTTCACGTTCTCAACCATGGATAGCCGGACGCTCCTGTCCCCTTTTGCGTAAGCCTCCTCGAACTCGTCTATTAGATCGAGGAGAGATGCGGGATCGAAGTCTATGTGCCTCTCCGGCTTCGCTCTTATTATGATATACCTGACTATTTCCGGAGGCAAAACCTCGACCATCTCTCTAACTGGCACAACTATGCCTTTAGAGCTCTTCATCGCCCCTACTCCTTTGAGGTGTATCCACTCGTAGGGTATTGGATATGGAGGCTCTATGCCGAAGACTTCCTTAGCTAACCTCTTTCCCGTGTCATAACTACCTCCAGCAGCTGCGTGGTCTTTTCCCATCGGCTCGCAGGTTATGCCGAGTATTCCCCACCTCGCCGGCCAGTCAACTCTCCAGCCGAGCTTTCCCCCTCCCCTGTAGGTTGCCTTTCCTTCGTGCCCACATTCGCACCTATAGTAAACACCACTTTCGTCGAAGTCGATGACTTTAGTCGTGTTCAGCCTCTTGCAGTTCTCACAGAGGGGCATGAATGGGCTCCAGTTCTCATCGCACTTCTTGCCCGTTACCTCCTCAAGTATGTTCTTTATCAGCTCCTTCTTTTCCAAGGCTGTCTTTATCGCCTCTTCGTACTCCCCAGCTTTGTACATCCTGTCGGCCCTCTTAACTTCCACATCTATGCCGAGTATGTCAAGAGATTCCAAAAATGGCTCGAGGAAGTGCTCTGCGTAACTCTCGTGCTCTCCACATGGGCAAGGAATTTCGCTGAGGGGCATTCCTATGTACTTATCGTACTTCTCCGGTAGAAAGGGATACCTCTTCCTAAGGGGGTCGAATGTGTCGGCTATATAAACGATTTCAGCCTTTCCTCCCCTATCCTCAACAGCCCTCCTCACAGCATCAGCAGTGAGCATCTCCCTCAGGTTTCCGAGGTGTATGTGGCCCGATGGAGTTATTCCGGTGGCAATTCTGTGCTTCTCTCCCCTCCTCAGCAAATCCTCAGCGATCTTATCCGCCCAGTGAACGGTCTCGCCCATTATCTCACCTGACGGATTTTGATAACCTTTCAATCGCGATATCAACTTCCTCTTTTCCAATTATCAAGGGCGGCACGAACCTCAGACTGCTTTCAGAGGTTGCATTGACGAGCAAAAAGTTTTCTAAGGCATTTCCAACGACATCGAAAGCCTTCTCGCAATTAGCTGCAAGCATCAGACCCATTCCTCTCGCGTTTCCGAAAAGCTCGAAGAGCTTTTCTCTAAAGTATCCCCCAACCTTCTCGGCGTTTTCCACGAGCTTTTCTCTCTCCATCACTCTTATGCACGCAAGAGAGGCTGAGCAAGCAAGCGGGTTTCCACCGAAGGTGGAGGCGTGCTCACCAAAACCAAGCTTTTCAGCAACGCTTTCTGTGACTCCAACCCCTCCAATCGGGAAACCTGCTCCCATTCCCTTCGCCATCGCCATGACGTCTGGCTTGAGGTTGAAGTGGTCCTTCGCGAACCACCTGCCAGTCCTCCCAAAGCCAGTTTGAACTTCATCAAAAACAACGAGGAAGTTGAGCTTCTCCCTAAGCTCAAAGATCTCGTTCATGAACTCCTCACTCGCAGGATTTATACCCCCCTCGCCCTGAATCGGCTCAACTATGACCGCTGCTGTATTCTCATCTACCTTCCTTCTCAGATCCTCGACATCGTTAAACTTGGCGAAGGTTACGGGTTCGACGAGGGGCATAAAGGGTTTTCTAAAGAGTTCTTTCCAAGTTACCGACAAGGCACCCATCGTCCTTCCGTGGAAAGAACCCGTAAAAGCAACGAACTTCTTTCTACCAGTAACCTTCCTCGCTATTTTGAGAGTTGCCTCGACAGCCTCAGCCCCGCTGTTGCAGAAGAAGAAGCGATCCATTCCAGTTATCTCCCGCAACTTTTCAGCCAGCTCTATTTGCGGGGTCGTGTAGTAGAGGTTTGAAGTATGCATCAGCTTTTCTGCCTGAGACCTGATGCTTTCAACTACCTCCGGATGACAGTGGCCGAGAACGCAAACAGCTATCCCTGCTACGAGGTCGAGATACGCGTTACCCTCAACATCGTAGAGCCAGCAGCCCTCTCCCCTCTCGAAGACAACAGGCAGTCTACGATAAAACTGAATGTGAACCTTTTTCTCCCTCTCAATCCAGCTCTGAGTGAGAGATGAGCTCATGAGCTGTGAAACGAGGAGCGTTATTTAATTTTTTAGTGTTCTTCTGTTCGTTCTCTGTTGACGCAATCAAATATTTGTGGTTTCACCCGATTTTCCCAATTTTTTCCTCAGCCTGATAGAACGTAATACCCCGACCCAAAAGTCAGTAGTTTTCCTCTCTCCTAGCTAGCAAAAAAACCAGATGTAAAAACAAGTCAACCACAGAGCTCCTTCAGCGTTTCAAGAGCTTCCATAGCCGATTCTTCGTCGTAGAGGACGAGAGAGATTTCCTCAATTGATTTAGCTTCCTCCGCAAACTTTCTGACTGTTTCGAACAGAATGGAAACGACTTTTTCGAGTGGGCAGCCGTATATCCCAGCGCTTACTGCGGGGAAAGCGATGGATTTCAGATTGAGTTCCTCAGCCTTTACGAGTGGAGCCAGCAGAGCTTTCCTCAGCTTCTCCTCAAGCTCCCTGTTCCATTTCCCGTTACATTTCGGGCCAACGGTGTGTATAACGTACTTTATCCCAAACCTCTCCATCCTGAGGGCTGGAGTGACTACTACCTCTCCGTGTTCTATGTAGCTCCTCCCGACCTGCTTCAGCATCTCCTCCCTGCTGAGCTTCGAGTACTCATCAGCAGAGCCCGCAGCTTTTGCTATAGCTAGAGCGACTCCTCCTCCGTGCATAAGATACTTGTTGGCAGCGTTGACTATCGCTTCTGCAGGGTAGCTCGTTATGTCTCCTTTAACGAGCTTGAACACCAAACCGTTGACTTCCCTTTCCAAGAGGGTTTCGTGCTTCATGGCTTTCACATTTTTGATTTGATTTTAAAAGTATCATCTCATCCACTATCTTCCCCCTACTTTTATTATAGGCTTGATTTAATAATTGTATTTTTGTTGCGTTCGGTCTTTCCACGTCTCTCTTGATTACATCTCAGTTTTATTTAATTTAGAAACAATCAATCACAAACAGCCATACGAAAAACTTTAATCCCAAAACTGGGAACCAGAATTATGGGAATCGCGATTCCCAGAATGGAAGTGCACGAAGTCGAGAGAAAGGGCTGGGTTCTGCTGTACGGCAGGAGAAAAGTTGGAAAGACTTTTCTCGTTAGAAACTTCGTAAAACATACGCACTACTTCTTCGTTGAGCGAGCTGGACCGATTTTAATGGCAAACGATGGCTTTAAGACTATCAGCTACGAGACGTTCAAGGCCTTAATCCACGAGCTGCTCAAAGACGAAAGAAACGTTGTGGTCGTGGACGAGTTCCAGAGGTTGCCAGACGACTTCACTGACCTGCTCCACTTCGCCAGAGAGAAGAGAGCAAAGCTAATTCTACTCGGATCGAGTATGAGAGTCGTGAAAAACGTTTTATCTGCAAGAAGTTCGCTCCTCGGGCTCGTAAGACCTGTAAAACTCGACCTTATCAAACCCTCCGACATTCTGAAGGTTTTTAAAGGGGTGGATGAACTCGTTTTCTTGAGAGATCCCTGGCTTATTCAGTTTTACGAGGGAAGCGTAAAAGATGCTGTGAAATCGGGATTTGCGAGTGTCAGAGGACTTATTGGAGAAATATTCATTGAAGAGGACAGAGAGCTAACGGAGACTTACGAGGGGATACTGAGAGCTTTAGCCGTTGGAAACGTTTTTCCCAAAGACGTTTCCAGCTTTCTCGGTAAAACCTCGAGCGACGTCAAGTCCTTCCTCGCAAACCTTCTGGAAATGGGGCTTGTGAAAAGGATAAAGGTGTTCGGGAAAAAGAGGTGGATTTACAGGATTAGCTCTCCCATCGTCGACTTGTTCTACTATCTCGACACGAAGTACGGCCTATCAGAGCTAAGCGTCGATAACAGGACTTTTGAGAGTGCTTACGAAGAGAAATTGCCCAAGTACTTCGAGGACTTCGTGAGGACGGCTTTGGCCGAGAAGTTTGGAGGAGAGGAGGAAGTCATGCTTTCTCCAGAAGTGGACGCTATTATAACTGTCAGGGGTAAAGCTGTCTGTTGTGCCGAGGTGAAGATGAAAGCCAAAAAGAAAGACTTGGAAGTGCTCAGGTCAAAAACTTCCAACTTGGACTGTGAAAAGCTCGTCGTCGACGCTGATAGTGTCGTGTCTCTATTCGCTTGATTTTCTCGATTTTCTCCGTTATTCCGTACATCGTTTGTTACGTCGTTTAATTTGCTCTGCGGTTCTAAGCAGTGTAGTAGTTTTAGCTCCAAGTCAATATACACCCAACAATATATCTAAGCCAACAACACCAAACGCAGCGTCCAACACTCATCACAATATCACAAAACCCATACCGAAAAAACACTATTCAAACAGAGAGAATTTAACTTTTAAATCTACGAGCTTTTATCGAGAAATCCGTTCAAAGCGGGAGTGAGTAAAGTTTTAAATTCAATGCACGGCGACTCCGGTTATGCCGGGAATGGAAGTCCTCACTGGCGCTATAATCTACTCAAACCTCCTTGTACTCCTAGCGGTGGGTCTTACACTAGCCTACATCACCACAGCAGTTCCAAACTTCGCACAGGGGTCTTTTGCAGTGGTAGGCTCTTACACAGCTCTAACGATATACCGGTTGTTCAACTTGCATCCATACGTCTCACTACCCCTCGCTTTTCTTGCAGGAGGTGCTGTGGGGCTGGCAAGCTACGTCTTCGTGCTAAGGCCGCTGATACGTAGAGGTGCGACGGTTGTCACTCTGATGATCGCTACGCTCGCACTCGACCTGATTTTGCTTGGCCTTCGAGGCATATACGCCGGCTACCTTGGAAAGATGACAGGCAGTACGTGCGACATGTTTATGTTCGCGTACCTCAACTACAACATCTTCGGCCTTCCATCAATTCTCGTCGTTTCGAGTCTCGTCATAGTATTGACTTTTGGAGTTCTATTCACCCTTCTCTACAAGACCAAGTTCGGAATCGCTCTCAGAGCATCCATGGAGAACCCAGCTCTCGCAGAAATCATGGGAGTCAACGTAGAGTACACGAGGATGTTCGCGTGGTTCCTTTCTGGTGCTCTGGCTGCGATGGCCGGCTGTTTGTTGCCCTTTAAGCAGGAGATTGTGCCCGCAACGGCTGAGATAATAATAGTCTCGATATTCGCGGCGAGTATAGTTGGAGGTCTGAACAACATCTACGGGGCTCTGATAGGGGGCTACATAGTCGGAATGTCCGAGTCTCTCGTGACTTACTGGCTTTCAACGATTTTCGGGACTGGAATGCTCGTTTACAGCAAGGTCGTAGCCTTAACAATAATAATAGTGACGCTCCTCATCGCTCCTCAGGGGATTGCAGGAATAGACTGGAGGGTCGTGAGAAAGAAGCTCAGAGGGGAGGTGAAAGCATGATACCAACTGGCCTGATACAGAACATACTGCTGTGGTTCGGCATGTACCTAATAGTCTCCCTAAGCCTGAACATGGAGTATGGTTACGGTGGAATACCGAACTTCGGTAAGGCGATTTCAGTAATAGTCGGTGCAGTCGTTGCGGGAGGGATAATGACGAGAATTCTAATGGCAATATACGGAGTTAAAGGGGGGATCGGTGGTTTTTCGACTGCAACATCGGTAGTCAGTGACAAGGTAACTGCTATAGTCCAGCACAATCCGCTCTTTGGTCTTCTGCTCTTCCTTGCTACGATAGCTCTCGCAATCGTTCTTGGCTGCATAGTGGGTGCCCTATTCATACTCCCGAGTGCAAGACTAAGAGAGGACTACCTCGCTATAACTCTCCTCGCAATATCAGAGACGTTCACGATGATATGCTACTACGACCAGCCGATAATCGGCGGTTACTACGGAGTTTCTGTTCCCGACATTCTCGGCTTCCTTCAGGGCTCTAACAGGTTCCTGTTCTTCACGGCGATAATACTCGTCATAGCCTTCATAACTTACGTCTTCTTCGAGAGATTGCTCAACACCCCCTACGGAAGGCTGCTGAAGGCAATGAGGGAGAACGAGGACGTGATAAGGGTTTACGGAAGAGACATAATGAAGGTCAGAATGATGACGATGGCAGTCGGTTCTGGAGTCGCAGCGATAGTTGGGGTTCTCCTGTCCTACTTCACCCTCAGCGTCCAGGCGAACTCGTTTATGATAACCGGCAGAACCCTCTGGACATTCTATCCCTTCCTGATAATACTGCTTGGAGGGGCAGGGAACAACAGGGGAGTCGTTGCGGGAACTTTCATATTCGTGACAGTGATGGAAGTCATAGACTTCTACAAGTCGAGCATAGTCGCGACTCTGAACCTTCCGGTAGAGGCGGTCTGGCTCGAGTACATACTCTTCGGAGTGATGATGTTGCTAATACTATACTACAAGCCAGAGGGGCTAATACCGGAGAAGCCAATAATAACTGCACCAATAAAAAAGGCCTACGAAACAAGGAAGGTAGTTCTGAGGGGGCTCAGGAAAGAGGAATGATCTTTTCCATCGCCTTTTTTACTTCTCCCGCCTCCTTTTCCATTCCGTGAGAGGTGAACGTTTCGAGGCACACTTTTAGAGCGTGAAAGGCGTAGTTCTGAACGTAGGGGCTTGAGTCCTCTTCGAGTCTTTCCACGAGAGCTCTGTAAGCTATTTTTGCGAACTCGGGATTTTTGCAGAAGTAAGAGAGAGCGTCAGCTGCCCTGTGCCTCACCCAAGGGCAGCTGTCTCTGAGAGCTTCAACCACACGTTCCACAACCTCAACATCTTCGATTTTGAGTTTTCCCGCGAACTCCGCTGCTGTCCCCTTAGACCACGGGCAATCTCCTTCAAGCTCCTCCTTTATAACCTCAACGAGCTCTGAGAGCTTCAAAGAGCCGGGATCGTTCTCATAGAGCTTGCAGAGAGCGTACAATAGCTTCTTCCTCGTTCTGCACTCAGCTTTCGATCTGAGAGATTTTAGCAGTTCCTCCTCGCACCCTCTTAGCTTTAAGGTATCCTCCTCTACAACCTTCTTCTTAGCCTCAAGCTCTTTTACAGCGGATTCACAGTCCATGAGCTCCAAACTCTCAAAGTTTATTTCACTTTAACCTCGAGGGTGCTCTGTCTGTTAATCCGGTCACCAAAACGTATTTCAATGACGCAGGTGTAAAGAAAATAGACTATGACGCTGATAGAGAGGTTGAAAAATAGTGGCAGAGTTTTCATCGTTGGAATTGCGGGAGACAGCGGTTCTGGCAAAACGACTTTCGCTAACGCCATAAAGAGTTTGCTCGGGAAAGAGGTTGTTTCGAGCATAACGCTCGACGACTACCACATATACGACAGAGAGACTAGGAAGAAGCTTGGAATAACTCCCCTCCATCCCGAAGCTAACAACCTGAACCTAATAAAAACTCACCTCATGCTCCTTAAGAAGGGGGAGACGATAAGGAAGCCCACTTACAACCACTCAACCGGGACTTTTGGTGAGTGGGAGTCCTTCTCCCCAACCCCAATAGTGATAGTCGAGGGTTTGCACACGCTCTACGACGGGCTGAGAGACTATCTCGACTTCAAGATATTCGTCGATCCAGCGAGGTACGTTAAGAGGAAGTGGAAGATCAGGAGAGATGTCGAGGAGAGGGGCTACAAGAGAGAAGAAGTGCTCGAGGAGATAATAAAGAGGGAGAGCGACTACAAGCGCTACATAGACTTCCAGAAAATTTACGCTGATGTCGTGATAAAGATATTTCCCACAGATCTGCAGAGCTCCGACAGGATAACCTACCTCACAGAAAGAGCTGAGCTTTACAAGGTTAGGCTGATTCTAAGGAACCTGAAGAGTGTCCCTACAGAACCTATAAAGCTCAACATAGACCTCTCGGACTTCGTAAAGGCGAGTGAGAAGGATTTTGCCCTGAGCTTCTTTACGGACTACTACTACGAGAAGAAGTCGAGCTTCATAGAGATAGACGGAATGATGAATGTCGAGCTCTTCTCAGCTCTGCTCGAAACTCTCAAGAGAGAAGCTGGAGGGAGTGCCTGGGAAACGAGCAGGTACGTAAACGCGATAGAAGTTGCGAAGCTCCTCGTCTGTTGGAGGTTCCTCGAGCTTATAAAGTACGAGCTTTTCTCTGATGCAGCTTCGAATTCCAGCCCAAGTTTGAACGAGGACTTGGATGAGTGTGATAAATAGCATTTTATTCAATTTATTATTTTAATAAAAATTAGCATAAAATTGAATAATATAATTGAGGTGAGGTGATAAAGTGGGTGAGGAGAACGGTAAGAAAGTGAGGAGGCTCGTTATAAAGGACATAGAGAAGTGCGTTGGCTGTGGAATGTGCATGTACGCGTGCTCGAGAAGGAAAGGAGAAGCAGGGATTGACTCCTCAGGCATCCTAGCTGTAAGTCTGAGCGGTTTCGAGAGAGGTGCAACCGTGATATTCTGCAGGGCATGCGTTGAACCTCCCTGTGCCCAAGTTTGTCCAACCGGAGCTATGAGGCCAAGGGAAGGAGGAGGAGTGATCTACCACGAAACCGACTGCATAGGGTGCGGGAACTGCATAGAAGCGTGCACGATAAACGCCATTTTCAGAAGGAGAGACGGAAAACCCGCTGTTTGCATCCACTGCGGTTACTGTGCGGACTACTGCCCCCACGGCGTCTTAGCTTACGAGGAAGTCGAACCAGAAGCTTTCAGGAGGGTTATAGTCTAACGCGATGGTGATGACTATGTTGACGAAGGTTCTTCACGTAGATTTAACCCGTTACAGGTACTGGGTTGAGGACAGGAGAGACCTCTTCGAGGAGTGGATTGGCGGCACTGGAGTTGCTGTTAAGCTGATGAGAGAGAACATGGATCCAAAAGTTGACGCTTTCGACGAGGAATCGACTATAGTATTCGCGGTCGGGCCGTTGAATGCGGCCTATCCCCTAGCCTCAAAAACTGTTGCCATGTTTAAGAGTCCTCTCACAGGAAACCTTGGAGAGAGTCACGCTGGAGGTAGGACTTCCACTTCAATAGCAAACGCCGGATATGGAGCCATAGTTATAAGGGGAAAGAGTAAGAAACCTGTTTACATAGTTATTGACAACGACAGGGTTTACTTCAGGGATGCGAGAGTTCTGTGGGGGATAGAGGACTCTCTCATAGTTGCGAGAATAATAGCGGAGAACGAGGGAGGAAGAGGGACGAGGAGTGTAATGAGGATTGGAGGGGCTGGAGAAAGGCTTGTGAGATACGCCTGCGTCACTACTGAAACTTACAGGCACTTCGGCAGGCTTGGGCTTGGAGCAGTTCTCGGTTCGAAGAAGGTAAAAGCCATCGTAGTCATGGGAAGAGGAAGCAGGAAGATTAAGGACAGAAAGGCATACAGGGAAATATACGACGAGATATTCAAACTCGCTACTGAGTCGGATGCAATGAAGAAGTACCACTTGCTCGGAACTGCCGTAAACGTCAAACCGCTAAACGAGAAGAAGGGATTGCCCGTTAAGAACCTCAAAGCAACGAGCTTCGAGTACGCTGAGGAGTTGAGCGGAGAAAAGATGGCCGAGATAATAGGAAGGAGAGTAGCATGTTCTCACTGTCCGGTCGCTTGTATTCATATTGCTACGTTAAGGATGCCGTACGAGAACGAGCCTTACTTCTACAAGACTCTCATGCTCTCCTACGACTACGAGCCGATCTATGCTTTAGGAACGATGCTGGGGATGAAGAGCAGGGAGGACTTCCTCAAGGTCCTCTACAAAGTCGAAGCCTACGCCTTGGATGCGATGACAACTGGAGTTTGCTTGGCCTGGGCGACCGAAGCTCTCGAGCGGGGAATAATCTCCGAGAAGGAGACGATAGTTAAGCTCGAATTCGGAAACAGCGATGCTTATGCTGAGGCAGTGAAGTACATAATCCACCAGCCGAACGAGTTCTACGAAGTTTTAGCTCAGGGAGTTGAGAAGGCAGCTGAGGTCTATGGAGGAAAGGAGTTTGCCTTGGCTTTCGGTGGGAACGAGATGCCGGGTTACCACACTGGCTACGCCGCTCACATAGGCTACTCGATAGGTCTTAGACATTCTCACCTCGATAACGCAGGCTACTCTCTCGACCAGAAGATAGATTCCTATCCCAAACCTGAGGAGCTTGTGGAAAGGCTGATGAAGGAGGAGCAGTGGAGACAGATACTCTCCAGCCTCGTAGTGTGCTTCTTCGCGAGAGGAATCTACAAGCCTGACGTAGTTTGCAGGGCTTTAAAGCCGGTTGGAATTGAAATCGACGAGGATGGGCTCAAGAAGATGGGAGAGAAGATTTACTTCGAAAAGCTGAGGTTGAAGAAGGATATGGGCTTCGATGCGAGCAAACTAAGAGTGCCTGACAGAATCTTCGAGACCGAAACCCCGCACGGAAAACTCGACAGGAGTTACATGGAGAGAGCTCTCAGGTACTTTGCAGAGGTCGTTGAGAAAGTTTAAAGTCAGTTTTTTATATTTATTTAGATTTTTCACTTTACTGATCTGAGACCCCTTCGTTTCCTGTGGAGAGGCTTCAAAGTACTCTTGAACTCACATCGAGTCTCCTGAAAGTTATCCGGAAAATATTTTAAAACGCCGTAATAAATACTGAAAATTTATGTTATTGTTTCAGAAAATCTTAAATATCCGCTTACTAAAAATTTTAAGATGATGAACGTTATGATAATTACCACGAGGTGGTTACCTTGAACACCAGCAACCAGAACGGGTACGACGGCAGGAAGAAGCCGACTATTCTCGTGGTTGACGACGAACCCACGATCAGAGAAGCGATAAGGCTCATACTCGAAAAGAACTTCAATATAATATCTGCCTCAAACGGTTTCGAGGCACTAGAAATGTACGAGAAGTACAAGCCCGACATAGTTTTGATGGATATCATGATGCCGATAATGAACGGTATCGAAGCGACGAGGGAGATTCTGAAAAAGCACCCTGACGCAGTAATTCTCGCCATAAGTGCGTACTCCGACAAGAAAGGGGAAGAGATTATCAAAGCCGGGGCGAGGGATATACTCCCAAAGCCATTCAGGAGAAGAGACCTTGTAGACTTCCTCATGAAGTTCATCAACACCGCGAGCACCACCCCATGATTTCCTGTGGAAGTGGTTTAATGAAGGTTGGTGTGTGCACCGGTCGTAACGCTCCAGATGTCGCTTCCGAGGTAGTTGAAGAGTTGGGCGATGCGAGCTTTGCAATTTTTTTTACAACTGAAGTTTTAAGTGAGGAAGATATTGAGGAAGTAAGAGAGGTTATCAGGTGTCCTTTTATAGGCTGCTATACAGAAGGAGTTATTCACGACGGTAAAATCGTCGAGGGTACGGGCGTTCTGGCTCTTAAGGGAGTAAAAGCAGCAACTGAGCTCTCTAACTCACCTACAAGGATCGGTGAGAAACTGGGGAGAGTAAAGGAGGGGACAGCAATACTCTTTCTGAACTGGATGACAAGAAAAATCTCCTCCTTCCTCAGAAGTGTTTACAACCAGCTTGGATTTAACTTCTCGTACACAGGGGGTTGCTCAGGCATTCTTGGAGGGGGTTTTACATTTCAGTTCAGCGAAAGGGGGATGAGTGAAAATATGACTTGTGCCGCAAGTCTGAACGTCAGAATGAGTGTAGCTTTTGACCACGGATGGGAAGTTCTTTGCGGACCATACATAATAACGAAGTACAAGGATGACAGGATATACGAACTTGACGGGAAGTGCGCGTTTGAAGTTTACTGTAAAGCTACGAGGTGTCAGAAAGAAAACTTCGAAGAGTGCAGGAAGGAGTACCCATTCGGTTTCCTATGTGCGTGCGGGAAGTATATGTTAAGAGCTCCACTTGAGTACTTTAAGGATGGGTCGATGAGGCTCATGAGTGAAGTACCTTACAGCTCCGTAACTCTCATAATGGGATGTAAGGAAGAAGAAGACGTAATAAACGCCGCTGAAAACGCGGCGAGAAGTGCTTTGATGCAGCATAGAAAGGGAAAGTTCGCTCTCGTTTTCGACTGTGTTTCAAGAAAGGAGCTTCTTGGCAGCAGGTTTAGCGAGGAACTCGAAAGGCTGAACGAGGTGATAGAGATACCCTACCTCGGAATGCTAAGCGTTGGCGAGATCGTTTCGAGCCAGAAGGTCTGCACCCCCTCTTTTCACAACAAGTCCGTTGTCGTAGCTGTGGGAGGTGAGTGACTTGCCAAAACTCATTGACGATTCGACCATGCTTTATGAAATTCTAAACGTGAAGATTCACAACACAGTTGACGAATTCGGAGAAGAGGTAATAGATAAGTGCTCTCGTCTGCTCGGTGCGAGGAGAGTATACCTAAGAATTGAGATGAACGGAGAGCATAAGTACTTTCTGCTTGGATTCAGAGACAGAATTGAGGCTGAGGGCGTGGTGGAGGAGGCAAAATCAACCAGTAGGGGTAACATATTCCTTCATGAGTTTGGTAGAGGGATTTTCTACGTGGAAACTACTTACAGAATTGACTGTAGCGACAGAAGAGTGATATCATCATTTGCCAGTAGGGTTGAGGAAGTAGCCGAGAGGTTTGCAGCTGAAAAGAGTAGACTCGAGTTCGAGAGGTTAAAAGTCCTCGTGAACTCAATTCCGGACGCCGTTGTCGTCGTCGATTCACTCGGAAAGATAGTTGACGTAAACGACAGGTTCTCGAAAATAACCGGCCTCTCCCCTTCTGAAGTAATAGGAAGATCTATTAAGGATCTCTCGTGCTTAGAGAGCGTTGAAGACATTGAAAAACTCGTGAAAAGCAAGAACGGTGCGAGAGTTAAAGTTAGGATTTACGGTTCGACGTTCGAGATAAACTCAGCCCCAGTTCTCGAGACTGACAAGTTTGTACTCGTGATGAGAGATATTACTGACCTCGAGATTATGAACAGAAGGTTACAAACCCTCGTTGATTGTCTAAGAAGTTATATATTTATGAAAGATAAAAATCTTAAATACATACTAGTAAACAAGTCGTTTGCAAACTTCCTGAGGAGAAGGAAAGAGGAAATCATCGGAAGGAAGGGAGAGGACCTTTTACCTCCAGAACTCGCGAAGGTATGTAAGGAAAGTGACCTAAAGGTTCTGAAGAGTGGAAGAGAGCAGGGCTTCGAGGTAGAACTGAATGTGAATGGAGAGGTAAGATTCTTCGAAGGGTACAAGGTTCCAGTTCTATCAGGCATGGAAGTCAACAGCATAGTAGGAGTCATAAGGGACGTTACAGAGAGAAAAAAGGTAGAGGAACTCAGAAGGTTCAGAACTCTCTTGGACTACTCAACTGATGCCATATTCATAACGGATGAAGACGGTAGAATTGTAGACATGAACGAGATTGCGAGAATGTGGACTGAAAAGGCCGGAAATGCTGAGAACGTGAAAGATGTAATATCGGGAAACTGGGACAAGGAAGTTTTCGAAGGATACTCTGAAGACAGAATCGTACTCGTAAGCGTTAGGAGTGCCAAGTTTGCAGGAAAGAACTACAGAATAGTTACGGCAAGGGATATAACCGAGCTAAAGAGGAGCCAGGAGAAGATAAGGAAGATGAACAAGCAGCTCAGGTTCCTGAATCGCATCCTCAGGCATGACATAGCTAACAACCTGACTTCAATAATCGGCTTTCTTGAGATGTACAAGGAAAACGGGGACAGAAAATATTTTGACAGAATAGAAAAGATTATAGATAACTGCGTCGATCTAATTCAAAAAGTGAGAAACTACGAAACGATGATAGCTGAGGGCTCTCTTTCAGCTGTCAACGTGAGGAAAGTTCTCAAAAAAGTTCTTGAAAACATTAGAGGTGACGGAGTAGAGGTTGAACTCTCGGGAGACGAGTGCGAAGTAGTTGCCGACGAGTTCGTAACTTCTGTGTTCGAGAATATAGTAAACAACGCGATCCAACATAACACGAAGAGTAAGAAAAAGGTATCCGTCGAAGTTAGGTGCTGCGATGACTACGTGGAAGTGAGGATAAAGGATAACGGTCCAGGAATTCCCGACAGCGTAAAAGAGAGAATATTTGAAGAGGGCTTTATATACGGGTTGACGGGAAGAACTGGAATTGGTCTTTATATAGTAAAGTCTCTCATGGAAAAGTACGGAGGTACCGTTAAAGTTGAAGATAACGAGCCGGAAGGTTCCGTCTTTGTCTTAAAGTTTAGAAGATACTGCAAGTAAAAATAAACACCGAAAAATTAAAATCGAGAGATAGTGTACTGCTAGCGTCTGCCATCTCATGTCAGGCAGAGGCTGTAAGTGGTGTGTAGAGTGGATATACTCGAGAAAATTGTTGAGGAGCTTCCCTATCCCGCTTACGTCCTCGATAACGAGGGTAAAGTAATAGTGTGGAACGGGAAGTGCGAGGAAGTCTCGGGAGTTAAAAAAGGGGATGTACTTGGCACTGTAGACTTCTGGAAGCTTTACGGAAAGAAGGTAAGAACTCCAGCAGAGGATGTTCTTGAGGGAAGAGAAAGAGCATCTAAGGTTATAGAAGTTGAAGGGAGAAGATTTCTTTCATTTGCTTTCAAGATTAATGGTGTGATCGTCGAGATATGCGAGGATGTCACACAACTTAAAGAACTCGAAAGCACAGTTGACTTGTTTAGAAAACTTGTCAGTCACATAAAGCACTTTGGAATACATACGTCCAGAGAGGATCTAAAGCGAACTTTCGTGAGGTTCACAAGAGATATGGTAGGAACTGACGCATGCGAACTTTATATGAAACTGGAAGGAAACTACGTGTTACTAGCAAGGAATCCGCCACTTCAGGGAGACGAAATTGTAGGAGAAATGCATCCCTTGGCGTACTACGTGAGATGTGGGGAAGTCATCGAGGTTTCGGCTGATGAAGGTGATGAAGGGAACAGGTTCACTCAGGAGTTTGGCAGAACACTTCTCGTGCCCCTGATATCTACCCACGGGATTGAAGGTTTCGCACAAATTTACACCGAAAAAACAGAAGTAGATCGTGAGAGTTTTCACCTATGGAAAACTATTCTCTCCGCAATAATGAGAAGACTTAGGGTGGAAGAAGAGTTAAGAGAATGGATAATCTGGTTCGACACTGTAGTTGAAACTGTAAACTGCGGAGTCGTTTTCGTGAACCACGATACGGAAGTCGTTTACGCTAGTGAGAAGTTCAGGGAAATAACGGGGCTCAGATGTCTTACAAACAAGCTTTCAGATGTCATAGAGAAGGGAAGGTTGAGTTTTTACAGGGCGATGGAACAGTCGATGCGTGGTAACGGCTTCTGTTCAGTAAGTATAAACTCCCGGGAGTTCTACGTCAGAGTTAGGATGATCAGTCTTCCTGGAAAAAATCCCGTTTTCTGCTGCGTTTTCAAACACAGAAAGTGCGAGAAAGAACTCTTCAGGTTTTACACCGGAGTCGTGGAGGATGTTGCCAAGTGCAGAAGCCACAGAAATCTCGCCGCATCCCTTTGCAGGAGGTTTGAGGATATCCCCGGAATAGAGTACGCTTGGTTTTACTCCTTCAGAGGAAAGAGGGGATTTTACTCGCCCTGCAAACGCTTGGGGAAGTATCTTGCTAGGTATGCTGAAAGCGTTGCGTGTCTGAAACTGATCGAAGACGCTGGAACCGACACCGAAATTGCTAGTGGAACACCTCTTGAGTGCCCGATAAATCCAGCAGGTTCTCTCGAGTGTCCTGTGAGAAGGTTCTACGGAAACAGGACTTATTACCTGGTTCCAGTCGTTTACGAGGGAGAAATTTTGTACGCTTTTGGTCTGGTTTCGAGTAGAAAGCTCGACGACAAAACTCTTGAGGCTATTAGAAATGCGGTAAGAATGTTTTCGGTAAAGGCGAGCTGCATAATTAACACGAGAGTGGTCGAAACCCTCGTAAATACCATCAAAAAGCTTAAGTGCGAGAAAATCAGGCCGTTCTGCGACAAGACCATCAACCCACTGAGTGGAACACTCCTAATCTTGGACGAAATCGACAAGCGTCTTAATGAGGGAGAACTCGATCCTGAACTTCTCGACAGTCTGTTGCTAAAAATTTACGCCACTCTCGACAAGTTGGTGGAAAAAGCCTGTGAGATAAAAAGTCTGGAAGATAAACTAGTGGAAAAGGTCGAAGACATTAAAAAGATTGTTGAGTAAAAAACTTGCTCAGTCCTCCACAGATATTCTTTCGAGCTGGCTTGAAACGTTCCATATTAGGGTTCTAACGTGCATGGGTATGTTAGGATCTGAAGCTATATCCTCGAGTATTGAAATTGCAGATGCTGCTCTAACAGCCAAACTTCCCTCACCATGGAGCAAACTCTCCTTAATTTCTCCAGCAACCTTTCTAATATTTCTCGGAACTGTATCGTCCTGTATTATTCTGTCCAGAACTTCCAGCACACTATCTGGAACTTCTTTGGCCACTGTACCACCCCCGGAAAAGTGAAATTTTAAGTTCAGCTCACGTAATGAAAGTTCATGGAGGATAAAAAAATTTCGGAGATGGCGGAGCTCCTGTTCAGAGGCGCGAAGATGCTATCTCACCATTGTCCCGAGTGTGGGGCTCCCCTCTTTCAGGATGGGAATAGGATATTCTGTCCGTCGTGCGGTAGAGATGTTATTTTCGAGAGTGATTCTGGCAAAGAAGGTGTAAAGATGGTAGAGAATGCTAAGGAAGTTGGAAGAATTGACATAAAAGAAAAAGTGGAGAGTGAAGTGAGTGAAAGCGAAAACGTAAATGCATCCACTCCAGTCTTATCTCCAGTGGAAACAAGGGGGTCTGGGATGGTAGCAGCTGGGGAATCTCTTGATAAAGCCCTCTTTTACCTCTCCAGAGCGGTACTGAAGCTCTGCAGGATGATAGAAGAAGAAAACAACTTTTCTCTACTGGAGAAGAAAGTAAAGACGCTTAAAGAACTTACGGAGTCTGCTGAAAGAATCATAAGGCTTAAAGAGTTTCTCCAGTAGAAATGAACGGGTTGGGGGAAAGTGGGAATCGACATTTACCCCCTCTGTTCCAATTTCAACTCTAGCTTTTCTAGATTTCCGGGATTTGATCTATTACATCGCTTGAAATTAAGTAATCAGATTTTCCAGTGGAAATAAAGGGGTGTCTCGTTAACTGCTCGCTAACTCTTGCGCAAAATTCAGTTCCTTCCAGTGGAAACAAAGGGGGTGCCGGGTGTGGTTATATTGGAATTTAGATGTCAAATCTCAGCAGAGCGGCAATTCCCCCGAGAGCCATCAACCTCTTACCCGGCTCAAACTCCGTGCTCAGTATAACGACTTTTCCTCTCGAGTTCTCGACGCTTTCAAGGAGTGAATCTACGTCCCACTTCTCCCTTTCTTCTCTCAGAAACTCATCAGCGACGAGCAGGACATCTATTGCTCCGTAATCGCAAGCACTTTTAACTTCTTCAATCCCGTACGCAACTCTCTCACCCTTCGCTATTCTCTCGAGCAGCAGATCTATGTACTCAGCCTCCTCAGCCAGCCTAATGTCCTTGACTATCCTTGAAATCACTCCTCTCTTCAAGACCTCTACAAACCCCCTAACTCCGATGGAAGAAACATCTGCAGTTATGCTCTTCTTTGCAACTTCTGGCTCCTTTTCCTTTAAAAACTCGTAGAAATCATCCTTCGTAAATCCCGGGCCTGCTATTACGAGGTACTTAAATTCAAGATTTTTCAGGGCTGAGAGAACCTCGGAAAAGAACTCCAGCCTTGAGGAACTCTCTTTTCCGTAACTTCTTCTTACAGAGAATACCTCCTCAACTCCCCACTGCCTTAGGACACCTATTACCGCATCTCCTTCCTCTATCGTGAGTATCACAACTTCAGGCTGAGAACTCGCTTTCACCGCACTTTCGAGCCTTTCGAGCTGCTCCTTCTTCCACCTCTTAATTATACTAAGCTCCTTTCCAACGCCTATGTTAAGAGTGTGGTAGCCGGAATCCTCTACCCCCCCAACTATCCTGCCAGAGATCCTCAACCTGTTCGCGAACCTGTGGAACTCTACCTTTTCCACTTCCACTCCGAGTCTGACAGTTACCATCTCCTTGTCGCTCCTGAGTTTGTCGCAGCTCTCACTAACCCTCTTTGTCAGTGAAAAAACAACATCTCCCGGCTCTATCATGTACTTTAGGTGCCACAAGTCGTCGAGACTCTCGGGAACTAGCTTCACCTCTCCCTCAACCTTTCCGTCTCTGCCTGTTTTCAATTTTTCCTCAATTACTTTCATTGGTTCGCCTGACGGGAGAGCTTTATAAATTGTTTAGGACTAAACGTTGCTCGGACCCAACTCGAGGTGTTCGCGTTGATGGTAGTTACGGAGAGGTGTGTTGGCTGTGCTACTTGCATGCTTGTCTGCCCGAAAGACGCGATAAGAGTCGAGGGTAGGGCAGAGATAAACAGGGAGCTGTGTGAGGAATGCAGGAAGTGCATGCTCTACTGTCCGCTGGAAGCCATAAGCTACGTAACCCCTGAGTTAACTCAGAAAAGTTGAGTGAGTGAAAATGAGAATAGCAGTCGTGGGCTCTGGGCTTGGGGGATTACTCTCTGCTGCAATCCTGTCGGAGAGGGGTTACGAGGTTGAGGTCTACGAAAAGCTCCCCTTCATAGGCGGTAGGTTTACTAGCTTTAACTATAGGGGATACGAGATATCGACTGGAGCTCTCCATATGATCCCTCATGGGAGTAGGGGACATTTGGCGAGGATGCTAAAGGAGGCGGGAGCGAGGGTGGAGATAATAGATTCGAAGCCCGAGGGAACAGCTCTTTACAACGGGGAAGAAGTCGAAGTCAGGAAGAGGAGCTTCCCTCTGAGATCAAAGCTCTCCTTCGCTCTCTTCTGCCTGAAAAACAGGTTCAGGGAGGTGAGACTCTCGGAGCTTGAGAGAAGACTTGACGACTTCAGTGCGAGGTTTTTGAGAGCCTTTCTCGGCTGGTCCCTGAGCATAACTCCGGAAGAAACGACACTGACGAAGATATACCCGATATACAGGTCCACTCTGGAACTTGGAGGGCCGGGAGTTCCAGCTGGAGGTTGCAGAGCAGTAGTAGAAGCTCTTGCTGAGGTCGTGGAGAGCAACGACTGCAAGATAAGAAGGGGGAGCAAGGTTAGGTCGGTTAGAAAGGAGGACTACGGCTTTAGCGTCCACCTCGAGAGAGAAGCTAAAGCTTTTGATGTCGTTCTGTCTGACATAGGTCACGAGGAAACTGCAAAGCTCTGCTCCTACAGGGCTGAGAAGTGCGAGCCGAGCTCTGGAATAAAGTACTCCATAGCGATTAAGCAACCATTCATAGAACACACAGGCGTTCTTTTCACGCTGAACACGAGGAGGATAAGCGGAATGAACCAGGTTACAAACGCTGACCCGAACCTCGGTAAAGGACACTTCCTGATGGCTCACCAGCCGATGCTAACTTCGAATGTGAAGTTCGAGATATCCGAGGGTTTGAAGGATATAAGGGAACTCCTGAGGGGGTACGAGTACGAGATTCTCGCTGTTCAGAGTTACAGCGACGGGTGGCCAGTTAACAGAGCTAAAGCTGGCGGCGAGGAAAGTGTTAAAACTCCTCTGAAAGGTCTTTACGTCGTTGGAGACGGAGCCAAGGGCCAGGACATAGAGGTGGAAGGAGTAGCTCTCGGAGTGGAAAAGGCGTTGCAGGAAGTTGAGACTCTTGAGTTTTAGCTTGTCAGAAAATTGAGAGCTGAAAGAGCGAAGAGCTTGACTAGGGGGAGCGATTTGATGGGAAAACCTCTGGTGAGTGAAGCGAATACGAACTCAGTAAACAGAGGGAATGGAAAGAGCGAAATAGTACTCGAAAACGTTGTAAAGAGCTTCGGCAGAATAAGAGCACTCGACGGCGTCAGCCTTAGAATAGATAGGGGAGAGAAGGTTGCCATTCTCGGTCCGAATGGGGCTGGAAAGACAACGCTCGTCAGGATAATCAGCGGACAGACGAGGGCAACATCCGGCAGAGTTGAGGTGATGGGAAAAAATCCCTCGGTTTTCAGCAGGGAGCTGAAGAGGAACATTGGTTTTGTGTCTCACAACCCCATGCTTTACGACGAGCTAACGGCGTACGAGAATTTGAAGTTCTATGCGAAACTCTACGACGCTGACGAGGAGAGGATACCGGAACTGCTGAAGAAGGTGAAACTCTACGAGAGGAGACACAGTAGAGTAAAGACTTTCTCGAGAGGAATGAAGCAGAGGCTCGCGATAGCGAGAGCTCTAATTCACGATCCCAGGATACTCGTACTCGACGAGCCCACTTCCGGCCTTGACGTGGAAGGCAGGTTCGAGCTCTTGAGTTATCTGAGAGCTTTCGAGGACAGGACAATCATCCTGACGACTCACAACTTGTGGGAGGCGGAAAAGCTGTGCGACAGGGCTGTGATACTCATGAAGGGGAAAATCGTAAAGGAATGCAGCACGAAGGAGGTGGAGAAGGCATACCTTGAACTTTGCGGATTGGAGTTTGATTAGTGAAGTCGATAGGCCAGAAATCGTTACAGAATTCAATAACGTTTGATAGAGTAATCGGTGAAAGTTGGAGCGTTGTAAACAAAAAGAGGAGCGAAAGTCACGAAGTAAAAATGATGAATAAGGTGATATAAAAATGAAGAAGCCAAAATTCCTCGAAATCGCTTGGAAAGACATCGTAGTCGAGTTCAGGAGCAAGTCCACGATAAGCCTGATGGTGCTCTTCTCCCTTGTAACCTCCATGCTCTTCAGCATAACTGTGCCCGTTGCTTACGCTCAGAGCATAGGAGCATCTCTTCTCTGGTTGATATTCATATTCGTTGGAATGCTGGGTTACGCGAGAGCCTTCGTGAGAGAAGTTGAACTCGAAACTCTTGATGGATTGAGGCTCGCACCCGTCCATCCTGCAAGCGTCCTCGCAGGAAAAATGGTTTATAACGTCATGCTCATGCTCTTAACCGAGGCGGCCGTTCTGCCTGTTTTCGCTGGAGTTTTTAACATGAGCGTGGCGAAACCTTTGCTTTTTTTAGGGATAATAACGCTCGGCAACGCCGCATTTGCCGTTACGATGTCCTCTCTCGCCGTTCTCGTAATAAAATCCCGTTCCAAGGAGTTGCTGCTGCCGATCATAGCTTTTCCCGTTATCTTTCCCGTTGTTTCTTCCACTGTGTTCGCCTTGAACATGGCAGCGAGCGGTAAGGTCCAGGGGATAGAGGAACCTGTGAAAATGATAGTGTCTTTTGCCGTCATCGTTCTAGCGATAGCCTTTCTGACTTCGGAGTACGTTTTTACTGACTGATTTTTTAATTTCGGTATGTTGTTGATGATTCTTGATTTCATCTTGGTCTGATTTTAACTGCGGTCAAAGGTTTTCAAATGTTTTAATGTTTTTCTTTCAATCCCATCTTGATCTGATTTTAACAATCGGGTTCCCATTTCGTTATTGCTTGGTAGTCTTGCTTTCAACCCCATTCTGGTCTGATTTTAACTAGCAAAAACATAGTAGTAATTGAGGTGAGAAAAATGGCTTTCAATCCCATTCTGGTCTGATTTTAACAACTCCAAACCCGTGGTGCCTCCCAGTGCTAAAGCCGCTTTCAATCCCATTCTGGTCTGATTTTAACCCCGCAACATGGGGCGGACACGGGAGGATATATGTGCGAGCTTTCAATCCCATTCTGGTCTGATTTTAACCCGAGAAGTGGAAGAAGTACCCGTTCAGAAAAGTAGCTTTCAATCCCATTCTGGTCTGATTTTAACAGCGGATAATTCTCCTCTTTTTGACTATTTAACGGTTTCTGTTCGCTCCTCTTAGCAACCTCTGTCG